>NZ_BAAALD010000058.1:0-49932 GCF_039528095.1 Kitasatospora arboriphila | reverse complement strand
GTGACCGCCTCCGAGGTGATCGCCGACCTGACCGAGCTGACCACGCCGTGAACCCTCGCGACCTCACCGCCCCCCGGGGGAAAGGCCGCCCGTGACCACGACCACCGCCGAGGAGGAGCTCCAGCGACCGCCCGCCGAGGTCCGGTACGCCGAGGAGCGGGCGGCATTGCACCCCGAAGACCGCGACCCGTGCTGGCGCTGGGAGCTGAGCCTGCGCGGTCCGCCGGTTCATCGTCGGCGACGAGGCCGCCGGCATCGCCCGCAAGTTCGTCGGGGGTCCCGACGGTCCCGCGCATCACGCGCCCGACGCCGAGCTTTCAGCACACTTCGTCTGTCGTACTCGTGCTTCGAGTTCGGCGGGCAGGTACCAGCCTTCGATGGTGGGTGTCATGTAGAGGCGGGCCTTGAGACCGAGAAGGAGTTGGCGGCGCCTTTCCTGGTCGGCACGGCTCCAGGCGTCGGCGAAGGTCTGTCCGGTCTCGACCTCGACCCAGGCGGAGGGGCGTTGTGGGAGGGCGGCGAGGCGGCGGCGTTCGTCGACGAGGGTTTCGAGGGCTTCGGAATATTCGTCGTCGCCACCGGGGTAGTCGAACAGGTTGCGGCGTTTCTCCTCCCGGAGATCTTTCATGGCCTGGGTGTCGAAGCCTGCGGCTTCCAGAGCCGTAGCGATCATCCACTGGCTCTGCCCTTCCAGGAGCAGCTTGCCCATGTAGCGGACGGCCTCGGAGGTGACCGGGTCCGGTTCGAGGGTGCGCCCGCCGCCGGGACGGTCCACGATGCGGTACCCGTACGGTGGCTGCCCGCCGGCCCAGCGGTCCGTCTTCCGCAGGTGCTTGTGCGCCGCCGTGACCATCGCCTTGATCCGCTTGAGCTCCATCTCCGCGAAGATCGACGCCAGCATCAGGAACACCTTCGCCAGCTCGTTCCCGAACGACGACTCGCGGCCCTTCCGGTAGTCCAGCGTGATCCCGTCGTCCGTGAACACCAGGACCTTGTGGTTCTCCTCCGCCCAGTGCGCCACGTCCGCGCAGTCCTTAGCCGACCGGAACGCCCGGTCCACCTTCGCCCACACCAACGCGTCCCGCTCACCCTGCCGCTCGGTGAGCCACGGGCCCAGGTCCGGCTGCTTCCACGGCGTGATCTCCGCCGAGACGTCCAGGTCCTCGAACGACCCGACAACCTCCCACTCCTTTGACAGCGCATGCCGCGTCGCCGACTCGGCCTGCACCAGATGCGAGACCTTGCCCTCATCCCCGTGCGTGTCCGACACACGCGAACCCACCACGCCCGAACCGGCACCGAAGCCGTCATGACGCTCACAGGAGGTCCCCTACCGCCCAGGCCAGCGAGCACCCTCGAACAGGCTGCGCTCGAACGGGTGGACCTTTTTCGAAGATGCGTCTCTTCGCTGGCGCATCGATTACCACATCGCCTCCGCCGGCCTGGCCGCCCGCACCACCGACGCCACCGTCGAACGCGCCGCGGCCCACGCCGAGCGCTGGTCCGACCACGCCCCGGTCACCGTGTTCTACGACCACGGAGTCTGACGGTCCGTCTCGGACCGGGTCCCCGGCGCCCGCCGGGCGTTCTTCGCGAGGAGTCGTCGTGTCCGTCCCCGTGCGGCACCGTCCGCGCGACCGGCGACGGTCGTCGAGGCCGCGTACGGCGCGCCCTTCGGCCCGTCACCCCTTCAGCACCCCGAGCGGGACCAGCCGGGCGACGATGCGGCTGAGCCCGTTGCGCTCACTGGCGGTGACGACGGCGTCGACGTCCTTGTAGGCCTCCGGCGCCTCCTCCGTCGCACTGCGCCACGAGGTCGGGCGGGCCGACACGCCGGCCGCGACCAGCTCGGCGCGCAGGTGGCGGATGTCGATCTCGCGCTGGGCGCGGTGGCGGCTCCAGACCCGGCCCGCACCGTGGCAGGAGGAGTCGAACGCCTCGTTCCCCGGCACCCCCGCCAGGACGTAGGACGCCGTGCCCATGGTGCCGGGGACGAAGACCGGCTGCCCTGCCCCGGCGAGGTCGGCCGGCAGGTCCGGGTGGCCCGGCGGCAGAGCCCGGGTGGCACCCTTGCGGTGGACGCAGAGCAGTCGGCGCTCTCCGTCCACCTCCTGGCGTTCCAGCTTGGCCAGGTTGTGCGACACGTCGTAGAGCAGGTCCAGACCGTGGCCGGTGTGCTCCCGGAACACCGCTCGGGCGGCGTCGGCCAGCAGGTGGCGGTTGGCGCGGGCGTAGTTGGCCGCGGCGGCCATCGCCCCCAGGTAGTCCCGGGCCTCCGGGGAGTCCACCGGGGCGCATGCCAGCTGCCGGTCGGGGACGGAGATCCCCCGGCGGTGCATCACGGCCTCCATCCGCCGGACGTGGTCGGTGCAGATCTGGTGGCCCAGGCCGCGCGAGCCGCAGTGGATCATCACGCAGACCTGATCGGTGCGCAGACCGAAAGCCCGGGCGCATGCCTCGTCGTAGATCCGGTCGACGGCCTGGACCTCCAGGAAGTGGTTGGCCGAGCCCAGGCTCCCGACCTGGCCCGCCCCGCGTTCCAGCGCGCGGTCGCCGACCTGCGTCACGTCCGTGACGTCCACCGCCCCGCCGTCCTCGCAGCGGTCGAGGTCGCGCGGCACCCCGTGCCCCATGTCCACCAGGTAGCGTGCGCCGCCGCGCAGCAGGTCGGCCAGTTGCCGGCGCCCGGCGGGCCGCCACAGGCAGCCCCGCCCGAGGCCGCGTGGGATCAACGGGTCCAGCCGGTCCATCAGCGCCGGCAGCACCTCGCGCACCGTGTCCCGGTCGAGCTCGCTGGTGAGCAGCCGGACCCCGCAGGAGATGTCGAACCCGACCCCTCCCGGAGACACCACACCGCCGGCCGCGACCTCCGTGGCCGCCACCCCGCCGATCGGGAAGCCGTAGCCCCAGTGGATGTCGGGCATCGCGTAGGAGGCCCGGACGACACCCGGCAACGAGGCGACGTTCGCGACCTGTTCGAGTGCGCGGTCGCCCTCGTCGAGCGGCAGCAGCCCGTGCGGGGCGAAGACCACCCCCGGCACCCTCATCACGCCGCTGCGCTCGATCCGGTAGCGCCAGGGGGTCTCCTCCACCAGTCGGACGTCCATGTCAGCCGATGCCTCCTCGGCCCCGTCACGCTCATGTGCCGTGGTGGCGCTCGTCCGCCGCGTGCCCGGGCCGCGCGCCGGTCAGACGTCCAACGTCACGTGGCACCGCCAGCCCCCAGCCGCTTCCCTCGTCATCCGCAGTCCGTGCAGGGACACCGCCTTCGGCACCGCGCCGACCTGCTCGACCAGGGCACTGTCCACCATGGCCAGCCGCATCCGCACGGCCGTCCCCGTGCGCCGGACCGACACCCGGGCCGGCAGCTCCCCGGCCGTCTCCGCCCGGAAGATCATCTCCTCCAGCGCCGAGACCAGCAGCCGCTCGTCGGTGTCGTCGGCCAGCTCGTACTCCCGCTCGGTGCGCACCGCCTCCGGCGGGATCTCCGCGAAGCCCCCGACCGCCCCGCGGACCGCCTCCGCGACGCACTCCTCCCGCTCCGGGGCCCATGCCTCGACAGCCAGATCCCCGGTGTGCGGCACGGTCCGGTGACCGGTGCCGCCGGGAGCTGCGCCCTGTGCTCCACTCACGCCACCAGTCTTCCCCCCGAACGGGGCCCGGCGGTAGTCCGGGGAACCGGAACGTGCCGCACGGCCGGGTCGGCGCTACGGTCGGCCCATGCGGCACCGCACCACGACGACCGTCAGCGCGGCCCTGATCGACATCGACGGGGTGCTCACGCTGTCCTGGAAGCCGCTTCCCGGCGCTGTCGAGGCGCTGGAACGGCTCCGAGATACGGGGCTGCCCTTCCTGCTCCTCACCAACACGACCTCGCGCACCAGGGCCTCGATCGCGACGGCCCTCGTCGGTGCGGGATTCCCGGTCTCGGCCGAGTCCGTCCTCACTGCACCCAGCGCCACCGCGGCCTTCCTGGCGGAGCACCATCCCGGCGCCCGCTGCATGCTGCTCAACAGCGGTGACGTCCGGGAGGACCTGACCGGGGTGGCTCTGGCCGAGGACGACGAAGCCACGGAGGGGGAGGACGTGGACGTCGTCCTGGTCGGCGGTGCCGGACCCGAATTCGGCTATCGCGCCCTCAACCGCGCGTTCGGCCACCTCCAGCGGGGAGCCCGTCTCGTCGCCATGCACCGCAACCTGTACTGGCGCACCGACCGTGGCCTGCAGCTCGACGGCGGCGCCTTCCTGGCCGGCCTGGAGCAGGCCTCGGGTCAGCGGGCCGAGGTGGTCGGCAAACCCGCTGCCGCGTTCTTCGCCGGGGCGCTGACCCGGCTGGGAGTCGAGGCGGACCGGACGCTGATGGTGGGCGACGACATCGAGTCCGACGTGCTCGCCGCCCAGCGCTGCGGCATCGGCGGCGTCCTCGTGAGGACCGGGAAGTTCCAGGGCCGTACGCTCCGCGACGCCGACGGAACCCCCGACCACGTCCTCGACTCCGTCGCCGATCTGCCGGGCCTGGTGGCGCGGTTGGCCCACGGCGTGTCTTCAAAGGCGATCGGGCAGCCATAGGGGCGCGTGGGGCACCTGAATCGACCACCCCACTGTCCTTTGAAGACAAGCCCTGGCTTGGCCTCTCCTCCGGAAGGAGAGGGCCTAGCGTTGAAGCGTGGACGCCGACGTCGTGACGCTGTTCCTCTGCGGGGACGTGATGCTCGGGCGCGGTGTCGACCAGATCCTGCCGCACCCGGGTGCTCCGCGGCTGCGGGAGCCGTACGTGCGGGATGCGCGGGACTATGTCGGGTCGGCGGAGGCCGTGAACGGCCCGATCCCCCGCCCGGTCGACTTCTCGTGGCCCTGGGGCGAGGCCCTGGCGCTGCTCGACCGGGCCGCGCCCGACGTCCGGGTGCTGAACCTGGAGACGAGCGTCACCCGGAGCGACGACTTCGCGCCGGGCAAGGACGTGCACTACCGGATGGATCCGGCGAACATTCCCTGTCTGGCCGCGGCCCGGCCCGACGTCTGCGTACTGGCCAACAACCACGTGCTGGACTTCGGTGTCCCCGGGCTCCGGGAGACGCTGGCCGCTCTGGCAGGCGCGCGGTTGCGGACGGTGGGAGCGGGGCGGGACGCGGACGAGGCCCGACGGCCCGCGATCGTCGGAACCGACGGCGGCCGCCGAGTGCTGGTCTTCGCCTTCGGAACCGCGTCCAGCGGGATTCCGTCGAGCTGGGCCGCGTCCGAGCAGCGGGCCGGCGTCCACGTCGTCTCCGAGGCGTCGAGCGCCGACGCGGCCGAGGTCGTCGACCGGGTGCAGCGGGTCAGGCGGCCGGGCGACACCGTGGTCGCCTCGGTCCATTGGGGTTCCAACTGGGGCTACCAGGTCTCCCGGGAACAGGTGCGCTTCGCGCACACGCTGATCGACGGTGGTGTCGACGTGGTGCACGGGCACTCCTCGCACCATCCCCGTCCCGTCGAGCTCTACCGCGGACGGCTGATCCTCTACGGGTGCGGCGACTTCATCGACGACTACGAGGGCATCGCCGGCCACGAACAGTACCGGGACGACCTGCGGCTGCTGTACTTCGTCGCGGTGGAGCCCGACAGCGGGGAGCTGGTCGGTGTACAGATGGCACCCGCACGGGCTCGCCGGATGCGGCTGGAGCGCGCCTCCTCCGAGGACTCGCAGCACCTGCGCGACACGCTGGACCGGATCAGCCGCGGCTTCGGCGTACGCGTGGGTTCCGGGCCGAACGGCATGCTGGCGCTCCGTGCCGCACGGGGGAAGGAGGCGTGACGGGAGGACCTCCCGGGGCCTTCCCCCTCCCGCACCCCCGCGAGCGGATCCACGCCCCGCCCTCGGGGGACCCTGCCCGTCATCCGGGTGGGAGGCTGGTAGGAGGGCCTGAGCGCCGACGACCGATCCGAGCACGTGATGCCCACGAGGATTCTGCTGGAGGGGCGCCCCGGCAGCGGGAAGACGACCGCGATCCGCCGGCTGGCGGCGCTGCTGCACACCCGGGAGGCCGTCGGCTTCACCACGGAGGAGATCCGCGAGGGCGGCGCCCGGGTCGGTTTCGCGTTGGAGACGCTGACGGGCCACAGAGGTGTGCTCGCCCGGATCGGCTTGCCGGGGCCTTTGCAGGTCGGACGGTACGGCGTCGACACCGGAGTGATGGAACGGCTCGCGGTGCCCTCGCTCGCGAGGCCGCTGGAGCCCGGCACGCTCGTGCTCGTCGACGAACTCGGGCGGATGGAACTGGCGTACTCCCCGTTCCGGGACGCCGTCCGGGCCGTGTTCGCGGCCGATGTGGACGTGGTCGCCACCGTGCACGCACAGCACGGCCCCTTCACCGACGTCCTCAAGCACCGTCCCGACGTCGAGCTGATCCGGCTGACCCGGGCGAACCGGGACCTCCTCCCGGAGCGGCTGGCGACGCGGCTGGAGGGACGGTGAGCGGCACGGTGCCCCACCGGGGCCGGGCCGGCGCCGCGGTCCTCCGGCGACGCGACGACTGGCGGGCCGGGTTCCTGACCGCCTCCGACCGGTGGGCCGAGCGCGCCGACCGGTGCGCCGATTGGACCGGCCGGGGCGTGGAGCGGTGCCGCCGATGGGCGCGCGAGGGCTCGCAACGGCCCGGGGAGCTGGCACCGCCGTCGTGGTTCTTCCTCGCCCTGCCGTTCGGCACCAGCTGGTACCGGGTGACGGGTGGCGCTGCGCGGGCCTGGTGCGGACTGGCCCGCCCGCTGTGCCGGATCGTCGCCGGAGCCCTCTCCGGGGTGCTCACCGCCTTGGCCCTCGTCCTGTCACGGCCGTGACCAGGAGACGACGCACGTGGTCACGGCGACACCGGACGCCCGAGAGCCGGCCGGCGCCCTCAAGCAGCACCGGACGAGCAACCACGCGGCCTCCCGGAGAGGCCTGCGCCGTGGTGCCGGGGAGAGTGGCGCTCCCGCCGACCGTTGCCGCAGGGCGAGCCAGGCACCCGTCGAGCCACGGGTTCTCCAGGTTTCAGCGATCACCGGCATGCCGTGCTCGTTGCTCCGCCCGCCCCGTGCCGGTTGCCGTCTCCGCCCGGCTTTCGCCTGGAGGACCGGCACGAGGCCTGAACCACGGCCCACACGTCGATGCCGAGCCGTCGCCCCCTGGATAGACTGACCAAGCGTTCCAGGAACGGACCGGCGCCGGCGGCGGAGCACTCATGCGCCTCGTTGCCGTACCTGTACGCCGCTCTCCGTGACCGCACGGCGATGGCAAGCCCGTCGCGGATGATCCGGCAGCGGGCCATCGATCGGACGGGAGCCCTGCCATGGCGAACACGTCCAGGTCTCCGGACGGCCACGACCCCGAGATCACCCTCCCCGTGTCCGCCCGCGCTCCTTCGCCGTCGTCGGGCTCCCCCGGTGACACCGAGCCGACTGCGGCCAACGACCGGCTGGCGCTCAACGGCATGGGCAGCTTCGACTGGGACCTCGACAAGGGCACCTACCACCTCGACGACGTCGGCCTGGAAGTGTTCGACCTACGGGCCGACGAGTTCGACGGAGTGCCCGCGTCACTCTCCGCCAGGGTGCTGCCGACGGACAGCGAGCGGCTCGACAACGCCGTGTCCCTCGCGCTGCGGGAGGGGCACCTGACCTTCGCGTCCTATTTCCGCCTGGTCTGCCGCGACGGAACCCTGCGCTGGGCCCACACGCAGGGGCGCATCCTGCGCGACCCGCAGGCGCACCCCTACCGCATCGTCGGCATCGTCCGCAACGCCGAGGAGGAGTTGGCCCACGCCGAGGGGATGCGTACGCTCGCCGCTGACCGGCGCCGCCAGACCGACTCCGTGCGCGCCACCACCGAGGCCCTCGCCCGCGCCATCACCGTCCGCGACGTGACCAACGTGCTGACCGACAGCGAAGGGCTGCGACGCTTCGGGGCGGACGGGCTGGCCCTCGGGCTGGTGGACGGGGACGTCATGCGCCTCGTCGCCGTGACCGAGCAACCGTCCGCGGAGCTCAGGGCCCGGGACGACCTGTCGCTGACCCACTTGGAGGACGGGCTGCCGCTGTCCGAGGCCGTGCTCACCCGGCGCGCGCGGTTCGTCGGCACCCGCGAGGAGCTCACCACCCGCTACCCCCGCCTGCTGCCCTACGCCGAGGAGATGGGGATCGAGGCGGCGGCCTTCCTGCCCCTTGCCGCCCAGGCCCGCACCATCGGCGCACTGGGCCTGTTCTACCGGGGCAGGCACCACTTCAGCACCGAGGACCGCAACATCTGCATCGCGCTCAGCAGCGCCGTCGCGCAGTCCCTGCAACGCGCCATGCTCTTCGACCAGGAACGCGAATTCGCGACCACGCTCCAGACCACCATGCTGCCGCGCCGCATCCCCGAGATCAACGGCGGTGAGGTGGCCGTCCGCTACCGCGCCGGCCGCAGCGGACGCGAGGTGGGCGGGGACTGGTACGACGTCATCCCTCTGCCGGGTCGGCGGGTGGGTCTCGTGGTCGGCGACGTGGAGGGACATGACAGCCACGCGGCCGCCATCATGGGCCAGTTGAGGATCGCTCTGCGGGCCTACGCCACCGAGGGGCACACTCCCGCCACGGTCATGGCCCGCGCGTCCAGGTTCCTCGCCGATCTCGACACCGAGCGGTCCGCGACGTGCATCTACGTCGACGCCGACCTGGAGACCGGAACCCTGCGCATGGTGCGGGCCGGCCACCTCGAACCACTCGTGCGGCACAGCACCGGCCGTACCGGCTGGGCCGGCGTCCGCGGTGGCCTGCCGCTCGGCCTGGCCACGGTCTTCGGCCAGGACGGCTACCCCGAGACCCGTCTCGACCTCAACCCCGCGGACACCATGCTCCTGTGCACCGACGGCATGGTCGAACACCCCGGTCGGGACATCGCCGACGGCATCGAAGCGCTCGCCGCCGCCATGCGCGCCGGCCCGCTCGGCACCGAGGCGCTTGCCGACCACCTCTGCGGCGGCGACCCGAGCCGCCTCGGCAGCAGCGACGACGTGGCGCTCCTGCTGCTGCACCGCGCAGCCGGACCCGGCGCCCGCGCCACCCGGCAGATGACCCAGCACGTCCACCAGGCAGATCCGGAAGGGCTGGCGGAGACCCGTGCCATGCTCCGCCAGGCCCTGGCCGCGTGGGGTGCGACCGACTTCGCGTCCGACGTCGAACTCACTGCGGACGAACTGATCACCAACGCCCTGGTCCACACCGACGGGGGCGCACTGCTCACCATCGAACTACGGGCCGGGACCGCCCCCTGCATCCGCCTGGAGGTCCAGGACCGCTCCAGCGTCCTGCCGCGCCGCCGGACTCCCGGCGAGACCGCCACCTCCGGCCGCGGCCTGCTGCTGGTGGACGCCCTCAGCGGGAGCTGGGGCGTGGAGCCGCTCGGCAGCGGAAAGAACGTCTGGTGCGAATTCCCGCTGGCGGTTTGACCGTCTGACGACAGTTCACCTGCTCGGCCACTCGCCCGTCCACGCGGCCGCCGACGGCTCGACTTCGCCCGCCCCCTGAAGAAACTGCGCCGAGCATGGACGGAAGAGGCAAGTCAAGCCCCTTGATGCCGATGTGATTCACCGTCACCCCCGCTGTTCGACCGGGCGGCCCGGTCCTCGGGGCGCACGGTCGATGACCCTCCGGAGGACGAGGCGCAGGGGGTGCGGCAGATGGGACCGTGGTGCCGACGGCCCGGGGCCGGGCCGGAAGGGGGGCACCATGACCATCGTTCAGGCTCGAACACCGCACCGGCGCGGCCGGTTGGGGACGCGGCTCGCTGCCGTCGCCCTGGCCGGTGCCACCGCCGTCACGCTCGCCCCGACAGCGGCGGTGGCGGCGGGAGGGACGGGCGCATCGGTGTCCGGAACCGGGTCCGCGGAGGAACGACGGCCCCGCGTCGACGGACAGCAGGAGCTGCGGGACCTCGTGGAACGCGGGGGGACGACCGCCGCGCTCGCGGAGATCCGGTTCGCCGGCCGCCCCCAGTGGCGGGGCGCCGCCGGGACCGCCGACCTGGCCACCGGGCAGCCGGCCCGGGCGGACGGCCGGTTCCGGATCGGCAGCGTGACCAAGACCTTCGTGTCGACGGTCGTCCTCCAGCTGGTCGGGGAGGGCCGGCTCGGACTGGACGACCCGGTCGAACGGCACCTGCCGGGGGTCGTCCCGAACGGCGCAGCGATCACCGTGCGGCAACTGTTGAACCACACCAGCGGCCTGTTCAACTTCACGGAGGACGAGCGGTTCCTGGTCAGGAACGAGGCCGACCTGCAGGATTTCGCGTACGGCGGGTGGCGTTACCGCGACTACCGCCCGCAGCAGTTGGCCGCGGTCTCCGCCGAGCACGCGCCGTACTTCACGCCGGGGCAGGGCTGGCACTACTCCAACACCGACTACGTTCTCGCCGGGATGATCGTCCAGAAAATCACCGGGCGCACCTGGCAGCACGAGGTCGAGCGCCGGATCGTCCGGCCCCTGCACCTGGACGACACGACGTTCCCCGGCTCCGAGACCGGCCTCGGCGGTCCGCACGCCCGCGCGTACCTCGACATGCCGGCGGGGCCGGCCGACATCACCCGGCTCGACCCGACCGTCGTGGACGCGGCCGGCAACGGCATCTCCACCACCTCCGACCTCAACCGCTTCCACGCCGCACTGTTCGGCGGGAAGCTGCTGCGGCCGGCCGAGACGGCCGCGCTGACGGACACGGTGCCGACCACGATCGAGGGCGCGCGGTACGGGCTCGGCGTGGTCCGGATCGACCTGGGACCGGGCTGCGAGGCGGCCTGGGGCCACGACGGCAGCCTCCCCGGCTGGAGCACCCTGCTGCTCGGCAGCCGGGACGGACGGCGGCAGTTCGCACTGTCGACCAACCCGTACGTGGGCAAGGACGACTCGGCGAGCGGGGATGCGATCGGCTCGCTCATCGTCAAGACGCTGTGCGACCCGGGGACGGCTGCGGGCGCCGTCGCGGGTTCCACCGCCGAAGCGGTCCCGGCTCCGAGGACCGTCCCCCGGACCGGCCCGGACCTTCGCGTCGAGGGCGGCGGCCCGTCCGCCCGCTGAACCCCGGCTGAACCCCGCCGGGCGGCGGCCGCCGGCGGTTGGCGTCCGGGGCCCGGTGTGCCAGGCTGAAGGAGTGCGTGGGTTCCCCGCACCCGACGGCGGGAACCCCGGCTCTGGTGTTCCGGAATTGTCACCGTCCGTCACCCGGCCTGATGCGGGCCGGCGGTGACCCTGTGTACCCGGCGCTCCGGTCGGCCGGGCCCGGAGGCGCCGCCGGACGCGGCGGGCAGTCCCGGCCCCGCGCTCACGCACCGCATCCGCAGAGCGGGGCCGCCGGCAAGGTGGTGAGTGTCGTGAGCCTGGTTCAGATCGAAGGCTCCGAGGAGGTCCTGCGTGCCGTGCAGGGCATTCCGGAGCTCCACCTGGTGCGTTCGAGCCTGGAGGCCCGTTCCGACTACCGGTACAAGGTCGCGGCGTACGCGTCCGACCAGGCGGTCGAGGCGGCGGTCGCGCAGGGTGCACAGGTGACGGTGGTGCTCTCCTCGGAGGGCGTCGACGAGCACCACGCCCGGATGTCGGCCGTGATCGGCCAGGGGTACACCGAGCGCGGGGAGGTGTGAACGATGCCCCCGCCCTACGCCACACCGACCGTGCCGCAGACACCGGCCCAGATCGAGGCGGCACTCGCCGACCTCGCGGCCACGTTCCCCGCCCTGTGCACGCTCGGTGAGTTCCCGCATCGCAGCGTCGAGAACCGGGAGATCCACTTCATCCGCATCGCGAACGCACCGCAGAACGGCCGTCCGGCCGTGGTGCTGACCGGTGGCGTTCACGCACGCGAGTCCGCGCCGCCGGACGCGCTGGTCCACTTCGCGCAGAATCTCCTGGTGAGCCGCACCACCGGCACCGACATCGTCTTCCCCGCGAGGTCCTGTCGGCCGCTACCGGCCGGGCCGACGGTGAACTACCCTCCGTTCACCATCCCGGCGGTCGAGGTGGAGCGGATCCTGAACGGCGTCGACCTCTACGTCGCACCGCTGATCAATCCCGACGGCCGGCTGTTCGACCAGCTGAACCCGCCGTCCGACCCGATCGGTGCCGGCTGGCGCAAGAACCGGCGGCCCCACCCCAACCCGGCCAGGGTCGGAGTGGACATCAACCGCAACCACGACATCGCCTGGAAGTTCGAGGACTACTACGACATGGGGGTCTACCTGTCCTTCTACCAGGACGGCCCCGCCTCCACCGACAGCAGGGCGGAGACCTACCGGGGACCGTCCGCGGCCTCCGAACCGGAGACCGCGAACGTGCAGTGGCTCATCGACGACGCCAGGGCCACGTACTTCGTCGACGTCCACCAGTTCGGCCGCAAGGTCCTGCTCTGTTGGGGCATCGAGGACAACGGCAGCGACCCGTCCATGAACTTCTCCTCCCCCACCTGGACGAGCAAGCGGGACGGCCTCCGCCCGGGCAGCCCCGGCCTGCCGCCGGACCGCCCCGACTACCAGGAGTTCGTCAGCAACGCCCCGCCGCACTTCGTGCGCAAGACCCTCGTCACCATCGCAAGTGAGATGCGCGACGCCATCCTGCGCAGCGCCGGCGTGGACCCGACCGTCAGCACCGCGAAGCCCCAGCGCACCCACTCCACCTACGACGTCGGCCAGAGCGCCTCGCTGTACCACCCGCTGGGCGGACCGGTCACCGGCACCACCGACGACTACGCCTTCCGCCGGCAGTTCGACGACCCGACCAGGGCACCGGTCTTCGCCTTCACCATCGAGACCGGGCACGAGGAGGAGTCCGGGTTCCACCCCGACTACGACAGCCCGCCCGGGCACTATGCAAAGATCGAACGGGAGGTGCATGCGGCACTCGTGGCCCTCTGCAACTTCGCTGCCTGAGCGCCGAGTTGCCGGATCCGGAACCAGTACCGGGTCGCACACGCTCGAACGGGTACACCTGCTCGGAAAGCGGTTCGTTCCGCTGGCGCATCGACTACCCTGACGGCCAGCCCGGGCCTCGCCGCCAGTGCGCCGACGCGTACGTCGAGCGGGCCGCCTCCCACGGCGAGCGCTGGTCCGACCACGCACCGGTGACCGCCGTATTCGACTTCGGCCAACTCCATTGGTGTTCGGAGAAGACGGAGCGCCTCGGTGAGGTCTCCTCGGGCCACGGCACATCCGACCGGGGCAGAGCCGGGGTTCGCTTGCCCGTCACCACATCGCACACCACACGGCGACGGTCACATTGCTCGCGCGGGAGAGACCGGACGCCGCTCAGGGAGGCGACTCGGTTTGTAGAGATCGGATGGGCCGGCCTCGGTCCGGACCGTGGTGCTACGAGCCCGGCCGGGGAATCGGCAGGCTGTCAGGGCAAGGACGGCGGACGGGCCGCCCTGGCTCCAGTTCAGCGGGCTCTCGCCGCCGCGGCACTGCTGGGACGGACTGTCGATCACCCGGACCAGGCCGGTGGACCTCTGGTAGCAGGCGTGGATCCGGCCGGAGCCGTCCGGGATCGAGGCCCAGCTGATCCCGGCGGCGGTGGCGGTCAGGGCGGCGGCCGGCAGGACGGTTCCGCGTCGGCCGGTGCGAAGGGACATGCGTGTTCCGTTCCTCCCCCGGGTTCCGTCGGGCGAGGACGCCGCGACGCGCATCCGCGGCCAAGCTAGACCGCGGGCGGCCCCGCCCCGGTTTTCATCCGGTCGGACGGGAGCCCGCACGACCGTGGCGGGAGCGGGGACGGCAGCGGCGGCGGAGGCCCGGCCCGGGCGCCCGGCCCTGTGGTACGTTCCGGGACCGGGGGGCTGTCATGGACGAGACCGCGGACGCACGTGCCGAACTGGACCGGCTGGGCCGGTCGTTGCGGGAGCAACTGGTCGTGCTGATCACCGACCTGGCCCCCGGCGCCGACCTCGGCCTGCTGTTCCTCGACGCACCGTCGGTCGCCGACCGGCACGAGCCGCTGCGCCACCACTACGCCGCCGTGTTCCGCGGCGAACGTCCCGCGGCCGTGACCGCCGCCGGGACCGCCTCCCGCGCGGCCGCCCTCCTCGGCTCGGCCGGCTGGGACGTCACGGCCTCGGAGGAGGACGACGACGGGCAGCGCTGCAGCATGGTCCTCGCCCACCGCGACGGCATCCGCATCCGCGTCCGGACGGGCGACCACACGTCCGCCGTGATGTTCGGCGGCCGGACGCCGGCGCTGGCGTTCGGCCCGGCGGAGCCCTTCCGGCAGCCGGAGCCGGTGCGCACACCGGACACCCTCACACCCGGATACCTGCTCTGCTACGAGTGCGACGGCCTCGGGTGGTGCCCCGGATGCGGCGGCCGGGGGTGGGTGCCCTCCGAACCCCGCGGACGGACCCGCTGCCGGGTGTGCCGCACCGAACGCGTCTGCCCGATCTGCCGTGGCGGGGGCGAGCTGGCCGCCTCCCAGCTGTCGGACTACCAGCGGGGCTACTACCCGGAGCTGGACTGAGCCCACGGCCCCGGCCCCGGCGGCCGCCGGCCCTGGTCTACCGTCAGATCGATTAGCCCGCACGTGTGTTCTCCGACCGGCCGCCGCCGGGGTTCTTCGCGCGCGGAGGGGGTTGCGTGTGCAATGACGGTGCTGTCGGGCGCCGTGCCTCCGGGCACCCGTGCCGCCCGTTGACCCGGTCCCCTTGGAGCTGCCCGTGCGCTCTCTCACGCTCGTCTCGTTGTCCATGGCGGCCGCGCTGCCGCTGACGCTCGTCGCCGGCGCCGGGGAGGCCGCGGCCGCCGCGCCGGCCCGTGCGGCGGCCCGTCAGCTGCCCGCGGACTGTCCCGACCTCCTCCCGCCCGACGACCCGGCCGTCCACTACTGCGGCCGCCCCGAACTCGGTCCGGCCGTCCTGCCGACGACGGGGCCGGTGGCGGCACTGCTGAAGGGCTACCACCGGCTCGGCGGCCTGCAGCCGACCCAGTTCCTCGACTGGTACCGCGTCGGCGACCAGTGGAAGTACCCCGGCAACCGGGGCTTCGCGGAGCTGAACGGCGTCCTCGACATGCACCGGCGGACGATGGCGCCGGGCGGTCTGCTGGACCGCTTCGGGGCCGACACCGGCAAGTACCTGGCGACCGGCGGGACGCCGTACGCCGAGCGCGCCCTGCCGCCGGACTCGCTCAACGGCGCGGGCAACGGCTACCACTGCTACGTGGTGAACCGCGACTTCGACGTGCAGGCGGGCCACATCGCGGCCGGCTTCGCCCAGCCCGGCTTCGGCGTCCAGGAGTGGCTGGACCCGGCCCTCAAGCCGGCCGACTTCGCCGACTCCGAGACGTACAACGTCGCCAACCTGGTCAAGCACGAGTACCTCGCGGACACCGCACCCGAGCGGTGCGCCGCGAACCGCCCCTGAGCGGCCGCCCGCACGCAGCGTCCTGACGGAGAGGGCGGGGGGCCCCCCCGCCCTCTCGGCGTGCCGGGACGCCCGTCCGGCTCCCCCGTAGGGAGGGGACGGCCCGAAAGACCCGACGCCGTGCCCATTACCGGCCCGACGGCGATGCCCAATCATGACGGGAGAGTCCATCGCGGGCACGCCAGGAGGGGACCGGGCATGAGGGTAGACGAACTGTTGCCGTTGTGGGCCGGACGCGGCACGGGCCTCCCGGTCTTCTGCCTGCCCCACGCCGGCGGCTGCGCGTCCGCCTACCGGGGCATCGCCCGGGGCGCACCCCCGGAACTCGGCCTGCAGCCCGTCCAGCTCCCCGGCCGGGAGACCCTCGCCCGGCTGCCCCTCTGCGACGACGTGCCGCACCTGGTGGACCTGCTGGGCACGGCCCTGCGGCCGCTGCTGGACGAGCCGTTCGCGCTCGCCGGGCACGGCATGGGCGCGCTGCTCGCCGCCGAGCTGACCGCCTGGCTGGAACGCCGCGGGGCCCCGGCGCCCCGGCTGCTGGTCGTCTCCTCCTGCGGCGGCGACCTTGGGCCGGACGCCATGCCGACCGGCGACCTCGGCGACGCCCGGCTGCTCACGGGGCTCGCCGGGCTCGGCCGGACGGCCCCCGGCCCGACCGCGGACCCGGAGACCAGGGCCCACCTGCTGGACGTCCTCCGCAACGACCTGCGCCTGATGCGCCGGTACCGGCCGGGCCAGGGCCGGCTGACCGTCCCCGTCCTGGCCATCGGCGGCGACCGCGACCCGGCGGTGACCGCCACGGCGCTGGCCGCGTGGCGCCACCGCACGGACGGCGACTGCCGCGTCGAACTCCTGCCGGGCGGCCACTTCGTCCTCCACGAGCAGGCCGCGGCGGCGTGCGCCCTGATCGCGCGGCAACTCCGGCAGGTGGCACGGCCGTTCGACGTCCTGTCCGCGGCGGACCGGGCACGGCTGCCGGCCGGGCTCGCCGACGCCTTCCCGGCCTCCGCGGAGCAGTCGGCGCTGCTGGCCGACCGCCGGGGGCCGGGCCGGGACGTGGTCGGCGTGCACGTCGAGGCGCCGTTCGACGAGGAGCGGTTCCGTACCGCACTGCGCACGGTGACCGCCCGCCACGACTCCCTGCGCAGTTCGTTCGCGGCGGCCGGGTTCTCCGTGCCGCTGCAGCTCGTCCGGGCGGAGGCGGACCCGCCGCTGGAGGTCGAGACCGGCGGCGGCGCCGCACTCGTCCGCGCCTTCCAGCGGCGGCGGTTCGCCCCCGGCGCCGACGCGGCCGGGCCGCCGGCCTTCCGCTGCCACGTCGTCCGTGAGCCGGCGTCCTTCAGCGTCTCGGTGGCCGCCCACCACGCCGCCGTGGACCGCTGGAGCGTGTGGGTCCTGCTGACCGAGCTGGTCGCCCTGTACGAGGCCGAACTCACCGGTTTGCCCGCCGAGTTGCCCGACGTCCCGCCGGACGGGCACCGGCGGCTGGCCGTACCCGAGTACGCGGACCCGGCCTCCGCGGCGTTCTGGCTCGCCGAGGCGAACGCACCGCCGCTGCTCCTGCCGCTGCGTGCCGCCGACGCCGTCCCCGACCCGGACGAGGCACGGTTCATCCCGCTGGACGGGCCGGCCGTCGACCGCATCCGCGCGGCCGCCGAGGAGGCGGGGGTGCCGCCGAAGAGCCTCTTCCTCGCCCTGCACGTCTGGTCGCTGGCGCAGGCGACCGGACGCGACAGCGACATCGTCACCGGCCTGGTGACGGACTGCCGGCCCGCCGGCACCGGGTCCGACCACCTGGTGGGACGCTTCTCCAAAACCCTTCCGCTGCGGCTGCGGACCACCGGCGGCAGCTGGGCCGACCAGGCCAGGCGGGCCTGGAGCGCCGAGCGGAACACCGCGGCGCACCGGCACTTCCCGCCTGCGGAGATCGAACGCCGGCTGCGCCGGGCGCCGTTCGACGTCGCCTTCGGCTTCACCCGGTTCCGTCCGCGCCACCGACTGGAGCACCTGGAGACCGCCGTCGGCTCCTGGTGGTCCGTCGGCGGGGCGGGCATCCCGCTCGGCGTGGACGTGCTGCTCGGCTCGCCCGACCTCGGCAGCGGCGTGCTGGTCGCCTTCGACCCCGGGCTGGTCAAGGCCCCGGTCGTCGACGAGTACGTCCAGTCCTTCACCTTCGCACTGCTGTGCGTCGCCAACTCCCTTCCGTTCGTCATGCGCACCTTCCCCGGAGGCTGACATGCTGGTGATCGCCTACGACCACGGGGCCGCCGCTGCGGCGGAGATCGCCACGGCGCTGGCCGCGGACACCCCGCTCGCCTTCCTCGTCCCGCGGACCGACCACACCGTCCAGGTCCGGCCGCTGCTGGAGCAGTTGGGCACCGTCGTCGACCTCGCCGGTGACGACCGGGACGTCGCCCGGGTGCGGGCGCTGCGCCCCGACGGCATCGTCACCTACAGCGAGCCGATGCTGCGGGACACCGCCCGGATCGCCGCCGCCCTGGGGCTGCCGGGCCACCGGCCGGAGACCGTGCTGCTGCTCACCGACAAGGAGCGGCAGCGCCGGCGGCTCGCGCAGGCCGGGGTGGACTCGGTGCGCCACCACCCCGTCCACCGCCCGGAGGACTGGGCCGCGGCCCTGGACGCCGTCGGGCTCCCGGCCATCGTGAAACCGCTGTACGGCGGCGGCAGCCGGGACACCCACCTCGTCCGGGACGAGGAGACCCTCGCCCGGCTCGCCGAACGGCACCCCGCCGGCATGATGGTCGAGGAGTACCTGCAGGGCAGGCCCAGCCTGCCGTACGGGGACTACGTGTCGGTCGAGAGCCTCTGCGCACCGGACCGGATCACCCACGTCTCCGTCTCGGGCAAGTTCCCGATGGCTCCCCCGTTCCGCGAGCAGGGCCAGTTCTGGCCCTCGGCGCTGCCCCCGCAGGACGTGGCCGCGGTGGCCGACCTGACCACCCGGGCGCTGCGCGCGCTCGGCGTGGACTTCGGCGTCACCCACACCGAGGTGAAGCTCACCGCCCGGGGGCCGCGGATCATCGAGGTCAACGGCCGGCTCGGCGGGCTCGTCAACGAGATCAGCCGCCGGGCGGCGGGAGTCGACCTGATCCGGCTGGCCGGCCTGCGGGCCACGGGCAAGGACGACTGGGCCGAACCGGAGCCGATGGACCGGGTCCACTTCCAGTACTGGGGTGCCGGGCCCGCCGAGCGGTGCCGGCTGACCGGCGTCGAGGGCGGCCGGGAGGCCCGGGCGGTGCCGGGCATCACCGCCTACCGCCCGATCGTCAAGCCCGGCCAGTGGCTGTTCGACGGCGGGATGACCTGCCAGCTCGACATGGTGTGCGGAGAGGCGGCGTCCCACCGGGAGATGTTCGCGGTGCTCGACGAGGCGCTGGGGAGGATCGCCTACGACTTCCGGTTCGAGGACGGGCGCACCGTCCGGGTCACACCGCCGCGGCCGTGGAGCGAGGCCGCCGGTAGCGCGTCGCCGCAGGTCTGACGGCCTCCGCCGCGGCCGCTATCGCGGTGGCGGCGGAGGCGATAGTGCACCGATGCGGTGGCAATGGGCGGCCTTCCTAGCGTGAGCATCACGAGGAAACGCCGAGCAGGGCGCCACCGCCCGCCGGCCCGGCCCCGCCGACACATGGGAGACAGCGATGACCAAGCTCATGTTCGTACGTGCGTGCGCATGCCTGCTGGCCGCCGTGGCCCTCACCGCGGCCGCCGACTCCCTGGAGTCGCAGACCGGCCCCACCCACCCCGTCCACGTCGTGGCCGACAACCCCTGGGGCCCGGGCCCGCAGTCCTGACACCCGGTTCGCAGCCCTGGCGCGGTCGGGGTCAGACGGGCGGCATCAGGTCGCTCTCGCTGACGGTGTACGTCAGCAGGGGGTAGGTGAAGTCCGCTTCGTGGTTCTCGCGGCGCCGCAGCCGGTAGAACTCGCGGCTCTGCTCGTCGTCGGCCGCCACGAGGCGTGCACCGTCCGGGAGGTGGGCCTGATCGTCGCGGAAGCGGACGAAGGTCTTCGAGGTCCGGAACGTGACGCCCAGCCAGTGGTTGTCCGACGCCGGGACGGTCGTGTCGAGCACGATCCTGTGCCGGAGCCGCCGGTTCGAGGCGACGGAGAACGCGACGACGCCGTTGTGGGCGAGCGGGATCTCGAACCCGTCGAGATCCGGCTCCTTGGATTCGAAGATCAGCTTCCTGGACGGGCCCGCTTCGGGACGCAGGTAGCAGGAGAAGACGGCGATGAACGAGTCGTCGGCCAGATCGAGGGCCTGGTCGGAGTGGGCGCCCATGGTCCGGTAGGCGTCGGTGTAGCGCTCGACGAGGGCGTTGTTGAAGCCGACCGGGAGCGCCGCACCGTCCTGGATCCGCTGCGCCAGCCGTTCGTGCACCGCCCGGAAGCGCTGCGCCGGGCTGCCGTACCGGGTGGTGGTGCGCACGAGGGGCACGCCGCCCGCCTCGTCGACCCTGGTGAGCACGGCGCCCTGGCGGCCCCTCCCCACGTCCTCCAGGCGGGCCGACGCGGCCAGCTCGGCGAAGAGGTCCTCCGCGGCCGGCAGGGTGCACGAGACGATCTCGTCCGCGATCCTAGGCCCGGGGTGCACCGTAGTCTCCCGTGTTCATACTGAAGAGCAGTTCGTCGCCGTAGTCGACGAAGGACGAGGACCTGTTCTCCTCGGCGTACAGCCTGCGCAGCTCGTCCATGCCCTCCGGTGTGGGCGGCCCCAGCCGCACCGGGCCGCCGGCCGCCTTGAGGAAGGTGCGGCCGTCCTTGTGGACGGCCTCGGCCTTCGAGCAGCGCACCACGTAGCCCAGTCGGGTCGGGAGCAGCTCGGCGTCCAGCGCCGAGGGCCGGATCTCGTGCGTGTACAGGCGGTTGGTGGACAGCGGCACGAAGAACACGGAGCCGGGGTGGAGGGTCACGGTGAACTGCGCCGGGAGCGCGGCCCCGTCGTGTCCTGCGGTCGGCTCCTTGAGGCGGAAGTGCAGCCTGGTCAGCGCGCTGACGCCCTTCACGCCGCGGTCGAAGGCGTCCTCGGCCGAGGGCTGCAGCCCGTCGAGCCGGTCGTAGAAGGTGCAGAAGGCCATGATGCCGTTGACGGGCATGTCCTTGGTCTTGTCGGCGTGGGCCGAGATCTTGGCCTTGGACTGCTTGCGCCCGTCCGTGGCGGGGGTGTTGTGGTAGATCTGGGCGAGCACGTGGTTGAGCGGAGCCTGGTTCCGGAAGACGGCGGCGGCCTCGCGGTTGAGCGCCTCGACGATCTCCGTGTCGGTCGGGCGGAAGCCCTCGGTCGGCCCCGAGAGGTTCGTGGAGCAGCGGAGCAGGCGGAAGTGCAGCTCCTCGCCGTCCCGGGTGACGGGCGTCAGGTAGATCCCGCTGCGGTGGGCCGTTCCGGGCTTGGTGGACTCCGTCAGGGACTGGAAGGCGTGCTCCGCACGGATCCGTCCGAAGTGGTCGGCGTCGGGGTCGAAGAAGCGGGGGTAGTACACGCCCGCGCCGTGCACCCGCACGGGGACCCGGCCGAGGCCGACGACCGTCCACGGCTCGTCGGCGTCCTCGCGGTGACCGTGCGACAGCTCCCGGACGACGAACACCCGGGCCGCCGCCCGCAGGTGGTGCCTGCTGGTCCCGGAGACGTCACCGCACAGGTAGACCGTCCTCCCCGCGAGGTCGGGCGCGCCGGAGGCGAGCTCCTCCGGTGTGACGGTGGACCCGAAGAAGTCCCTGACGACGTCGTTGTCCTGCAGCTCCGAGGGTGCGACCAGGACGGTGCGTGCGGCCTCGATGCAGGCTTCTGCCGGCTCTGTGGTGTCCATCAGACCTTGATCGTCCCACGGG
This sequence comes from Kitasatospora arboriphila, assembly GCF_039528095.1. Lineage (NCBI taxonomy): Bacteria > Bacillati > Actinomycetota > Actinomycetes > Kitasatosporales > Streptomycetaceae > Kitasatospora > Kitasatospora arboriphila. The sequence continues at coordinate 28,698 of NZ_BAAALD010000058.1, read as the reverse complement.
GGCCCGACAGCGGGCAACGGAATGACTCGGGAGGGCCTAGCGGTTGACCCCGTCCAGCCGTGCCAGGGCCGTTCGGGCCCGGGTGAGGGCGGCTTGGTGGTCGTGGTCCTCCAGCACGCGCAGGGCCTCCTCCAGCAGGTTCCTCGCGCGGCCGTCCAGGCCCTGGGCGATGCACACCTCGGCGAGGCTGACCCGTACCTGTGCGGCCGCGTGCAGGTGTCCGGCCGCTTCGGCCGTGACGAGGGCGCCCTCCAGGCAGCCTGCGGCCTCCGCGTGGTCGCCCCTGGCCATGTGGGTGTCGCCCAGGCCGTGCTGGACGATGCACTCCCCCAGCGAGTCGGCCTGTCGGCGGACGATGGCGAGGGCCTCCCGGTACCAGCGCAGTGCGTCGTCCAACCGCCTTTGGCCGAGGCAGAGTTGCCCCAGGCGGTGGAGGCTCATCGAGGCGACCCGCGAGCTGCCGATCGACTGGCAGATCCGCAGTGCCTCGGTCAGTTCCTTTTCGGCCCGGCCGGGGTCGCCGCCGGCGGCGTGGATCGGCGCCATGTTGGACAGGACGTGGGCGCGGCCCAGCGGGTCCCCGGCGAGCCGGAAGAGCTCGGCCGCCCGTTCGTACCGCCGGAGTGCGCCGTCGAGGTCGCCGACGGTGTGCAGGCACAGCGCGATGTTGCGGTTGGCCAGGGCGGTTCCGCCGGTCTCGTCGAGTTCCTCGAAGAGTGCCAGCGATCTCTCCAGGTGGGGAAGCGCCCGGCCGGCCTGCCGCTGCGAGAGGTGGAGCGATCCGAGCGAGCAGCGCACCGCCGCCTCGCCGCGGACGTTGCCCGTCCGCCGGACGAGTTGCAGGGCCGTCTCGTGGCTCTCCTGCCAGTCGGCGTAGTGCTGCCGCACTTCGAAGAGGGTGACGAGTTGGGTGGCGGCCTCCCAGCACTCCTCGTCGAGGCCGTGTTCGGCGGCGAGGCCGACGGCGGCGAGGAGTCCGGGCCGTTCGGTGTCCAGCCAGCCGAGCGGGTCGGTCAGGACGTGCCGGACGACGGCCTCCGGGGCCTGCCAGCGGGCGGAACCGCCGCGGACGACGGTGTAGTTGCCGCCCCACAGCTGGGCCTGGGCGAGGTCCATCAGGCCGAGCCAGCCCGCGAGGACGGCGCGGACGGTGCGGGCGCGCTGTTCGGCGGGGAGCCGGTCGACGGACTCCCTGAGGTAGAGGCGGACGAGGCTGTGGAAGCGGTAGCGGGGGTTGTCGGTCGGTTCGGCGTCGGTGGCGACGAGCAGCTGGCTGGTGGCGGCCTCGTCGATGACGTCGTTGGCGTCCTCGGTGTCGCCGCCGAGGATCGCGCCGGCCATCCAGCCGGGTAAGGCCTCCGCGCCGAACAGGCTGAGGTCGCACAGGAGGTCGCGCAGGTCGGGCTTGAGCGTGTCGAAGGTCGAGGAGATGGTGCTGCGGACGGCCCGGTTGCCGTGGGCGAGTTCGTCGAGCCGTCGGCGCTCGTCGTGGATGCGGTGGGCCATGGAGGAGATCGTCCGGTGCGGCGAGGCGGCGAGGCGGGCGCCGACGATGCCCAGGGCGAGCGGCAGCCGGTCGATCTCGCGGACCAACTGGGCGCTGGCCAGGGGTTCCTGGGAGACCCGCCGGTCGCCGACGATCCGGCCGAGGAGTTCGACGGCCTCGGTCTGGGTCAGCACGTCCAGGTGGACGGACTCCAGTTCGGGGAGGCCGGTCTGCGGGCGGCGGCTGGTGACGACGACGCCGCAGTCCCGGCCGCCGGGCAGCAACGGGCTGATCTGGTGCTCCTCGGCGGCGTCGTCGAGGATGACCAGGATCTTCTTCTCGGCGACCAGGCTGCGGAACATCGCGGCCCGCTCGTCGAGTTCGTCGGGGATGTCGCCGGGCGGGACGCCGAGCGCCCGCAGGAAGTGGTCGAGGACCCGGACCGGCGCCGCGGTGACGGTGTTGCTGCCGTGCAGGTCGTAGTAGAGCTGTCCGTCGCCGAAGCGGTCCTGGAGGGCGTGGGCGACGTGGACGGCGAGGGCGGTCTTGCCCGTCCCGCCGGGGCCGTACAGGTTGACGGCCCGGTAGGGGTGGTCCTCGGGCCCGCGCGGGTCCGCCAGGACCGCGGTCAGCCGGCGGACGGTCTCCTCGCGGCCGATGAAGTAGCGGGACTGTCTGGGGAGTTGGCGCGGGGCGGCGGGTCCTTCGGGCTTGCCGTAGCCGGGGTTCAGCTCGGGTGCGTCGCGGAGTATCTCCTGTTCGAGGCGGCGCAGTTCGTCGGAGGGTTCGATGCCGAGTTCCCGCACCAGCAGCCGGCGGCCCTCGCGGTAGATCTGGAGGGCGTCGGAGCGCCGTCCGGCGCGGTGCAGGGCGAGCATCAGCTGGCCGCGGAGCTTCTCGCGCAGCGGGTGTTCGGCGATCCGGTCGGCGAGTTCCTGGATCAGTCCCCGGTCGCGGCCGCGCAGCAGTTCCAGGTCGAAGTACTCCTCCAGGACGGTGAGCCGTTCCTCGTCGAGGGCGACCGCCCGGCGCTGCAGGACGTCGCTGTCCACGCCGCCGAGCGCGGGCCCGCGCCACAGGGCGAGCGCCTCGCGGTAGGTGCGCACCGAGGTCTCGAGGTCCCCGGCGTCGCTGGCGGAGCGTGCGCCGCGGACGAGTTCGGTGAAGCGGTCGACGTCCCGGCGGCCCGGGGCGAGCATCAGGGCGTAGCCCACGGGGTGGGTGACGAGGGCCTCGCTCATCCCGATGACGCCGAGGGTCTTGCGCAGGGTGGAGATGCAGATCTGGATCTGGGTGCGGACGGTGGTCGGCGGGTCCTCGGCCCAGACCACCTCGCTGAGGTGCTCGACGCTGACGATCTCCCGCGGCCGGCAGGCGAGGGCGGCGAGCAGGAGCCGGCTCCGCCTGGCCTGGAGGGGTACCGAGGTGCCGCCGCGCGTGACCTCGAACGGCCCGAGGAGTGCGAAGTGGACGTCGTCGTCCGCATCGTGCGGCTGCAGCCCCATCTGGTTCCTTTTCTGGTGGATTCCGTCCGGCGGGCCCGATCGGCCGTCCTGCCTCGTGAGCGGACGGCGACCGTGAGTGGCGATACGAGCCGCGGGTAATGCTCGCATGCTTCATCCGTGGGCGAAACCAGTCTGTCGACGCGGTGTCAACATCCTTTCGGAACAACCGATGGGAGGGGGCCGCTCACCCCTGCGGGCCCGTCGGGCGCAGTGTCATGGCGACCGGCATGCTGCCCAGGCCGGCGATGAAGTTGGACCGCAGGCGCCGGACGGGGCCGGCCGGTTCGAGGTGTTCCAGCCGGCCGAGGAGTTCGGTGAACAGCTCGTTCAGGGCGATCCTCGCCAGGATCGCGCCGAGGCAGTAGTGGGCGCCGGCGCCGAAGGTGATGTGGCGGTTGCCGGTGCGCCGCAGGTCGAAGCGGGCGGCCTCCTGGAAGACGGTCTCGTCGCGGTTGGCCGAGCCGACCCAGGCGGCGACCGCCTCGCCCTTGCGCAGCACGCCGCCCTCCAGTTCCACGTCCTCGACGGCGTGCCGCAAGAAGCTGCTGGCGGGGGAGGTCCAGCGCAGGCCCTCTTCGACCAGCGAGGGGACGAGTTCGGGGTGCCGGCGGGCCTCGGCGAGCTGGTCGGGGTGCTCCAGCAGGGCGAGGACGGTGCCGGTGAAGGCGTGCGGGGTGGTGGCGTTGGCGCCGAGCAGCAGGCTGTAGCAGTTGTAGACGGTCTTCGCCCGGCTGCCGAGTCCGGCCAGCAGGTCGAGCAGGTCGCCGCTGCCGTCCGGCCGGGCGGCGGTCTGCTCGGTGAAGTAGGAGAAGAGCTCGTGGTGGGCGATGGCCAGGGTGGCGTGCCGGTTGCGGATCTGGAAGCCGGGGTCCTCGGGGGACGCGGCCATCGAGGTCCACCGGACGAGGTCGGGCCAGTCCTGCTCCGGGATGCCCATGAGCGCCCCGGTGAACGTCATCGGGAAGTCCAGGGCGGCGGTGACCAGGTCGAAGGGCCGGCCGTCGGCGGCCGGGGCGAGGACGGCGCGGGCGGCGGCCCGGATGCGGGGCCGGGCGGCCTCCAGGGCGTTGCGCTGCAGGGCGTGCTGGAGCGGGCGGCGCAGTGCGGCGTGGTCGGGCGGGTCGGTGGAGACCATCATCTGGCCGGCGGCCTCGTCGCCGTGGCCGAGCTGGTCGAGCAGGCTGCCGCGCTCCGAGGTGAACGCGCGGGAGTCGCTGAGGACCCGGCGGACGTCGTGGTAGCGGGTGACCGAGGCGAAGTTCCGGCCGTCGGGCAGGGTCTGGCGGTGCAGCGGTGCGGCCCGGCGCAGGTGTGCCCAGATCCGGTGCGGGTCGCCGTCGGCGTGCAGGCCGGGGTCGAAGAGGTCCACCGTGTCGAGGTCCACCGTGTCGAGGTCGACGTCGGGGGCGGGCTCGGGGGCGGGCTCCTGCCGGGGGTCGCTGCCGGTGTGCCGGGTCAGGACGGTCATCGGGCCTCCCCCGGCCGGCCGGGCGCCGCGACGGTGGCGAGCGCGGCGCCGAGGGCGTCGACGTACCGGTCGACCAGGGTGCCGGGGACGAGCGCGGGGTCGTGCGCGACCAGCACCCCGCTGCCCAGGTCGGGTGCGTCGATCATCGCGTCGACGCCGAGCGGGAAGCTGGCCTTGTCGTAGGACCACCACTCGTCGACCTTGAACCTCAGGTCGTCGACCTGCCGGTACGGGTGGAAGTGGGTGAAGTTGAAGGAGACGTCGAAGGCGGGCCGGCCGAGGCCCTGTTCGATCGCCGAGAGCGGGTGGCGCCGGTGGGCGAGCAGGCGCTGTTCGGCCTCCCAGGTCCGCCCGGCGAGTTCGGCCCAGTCGCCCTCGACGGACCGCAGCCGCAGCGGGACGGTGTTGAGGAAGAGCCCGATCAGTGCGGCGGATCCGGGCACCTCGGGCCTGCCGTTGGCCACCAGGCCGGTCACCAGGTCGCGGTCGCGGCCGGTGGCGAGGGCGAGGGCCCGCAGGTGCAGGGAGAGCAGCAGGCTCTTCAGCGGGACGCCGGCGTGTTCGGCGGCGGCCTCCAGACGGGCGACGTCCGCCGGGTCGAGCGGGAGGTGGCGGGTCGCGACCGGGTCGGGGACGGCGCCGTCGGGGCGGTCGGGCAGGAGCAGCGGTGGCACGTCGGCCTCGGCCTCCCAGAACGGTGCGGACTCCGCGGCGGCCGCCTCCAGGGCGACGAACTGCCGGTGGCCGTCCGCCGGTACGGCGGGCAGCTGCGGGGTGCGGCCGGCCAGTTCGGCGTCGTAGCAGGTGAGCAGTTCGACCATCAGCTGGGCCATGCTCCAGCCGTCGATGACGGCGTGGTGGATGGCCAGGGTGAGCCGGAAGGCCTCGGGTTCGCGGGCGATGTGGATGCGGAAGGCGGGGGGTGTGCCGCAGTCGATGCCGGTGGCGAGGTGGCGTTCGCGGAAGGCCCGGACGAGTGCCTCGCCGTCGCCGGTCTCGATCTCCACCGGGACGGTGACCTCGGGGTGGACGAGCTGCACGGCGGTGGAGTAGGTGGCGAGGTCGAAGGAGCTGCGCAGCAGCGGGTGGCGCCGGGTGAGCGCGCCGAGCGCGGCGCGGAACCGCTCCTCGTCGAAGGGCGCGTTGACGCGCAGGCCGACGAGGTCGTTGTAGAGGCTGGGGTCGCCGGCGAGTTCGCAGAGGTAGATCAGCCCGACCTGGAGGGTGGAGGCGGGGTAGGCGTCCTGCAGGCCGGCGGGCAGCAGGGCGCGGTCGGCGGGGCCGAGTCCGTCGAACGGCCGGTGGGTGGGTTCGGGTGCGGCGGCCGGGGTGAGGAGCGGGACGAGTTCGGCGACGGTGGAGGCGGTGAGGAGGCCGCGCAGGGGGAGGTCGAGGCCGCGTTCCTTGAGATCGCCGACGACGGCGAGGGCGATCAGCGAGTCGCCGCCGGCGGCGTAGAAGTCGTCGTCCGGGGTGATGCCGTCGTCGCCGAGGTGGTGGCGCAGCACGTCGAGGAGGGTCTGCTCGGGTGTCCCCGGGCGTTCCGCGATCAGGGCGGCGACGGTGCCGGGGTTCTCGAAGACGGCGAAGTGGCCGCCGGGGAGGATCTCGACCCGGCTGCCGGCGGTGGTGCGGTTGCGCCAGGTGGTGAGTGCCTCCTCGTCCGCGTCGGGGTCGTCGGTGCCGCCGAGGGCGAGGATCGGGACGTTCACCGTGTCGTAGGTGGGCCGGTAGCCGCGGACGAGCCGGAGGTCGTTGCGGATGGTCTCCAGGATGAAGGAGAGCATCTCCTCGTTCTGCAGGACCTCCGGTGCGGTGCCGCCCAACTCGGTGAGGACCTCGGCCAGTTCCTGGTCGGTCCGGTCGCGGGCGGCCATCCGGTTGTGCCGGAAGTCGCCCGCGTAGGCGGAGACGACGAGCAGCTCGGGGGCGGGCCCGCCGTTGCGCTCCAGCCAGGCGGTCAGCTCGGCGGCGATCAGGGAGCCCATGCTGTGGCCGGCCAGGACGAAGGGCCGGTCGAGCCGGGGCAGCAGGCGCGGGCCGAGCCAGTCGACGAGCTGCCGGGCGTCGTCGACCAGGGGCAGCGCGACGAGGTTCTCGCGGCCCGGCAGCTGCACCGGCTGGAGGTTGACGGCCGGGCGCAGGTCGCGGGCCAGGGTGCGGAAGGCACCCGCACCGGCCCCTGCGTGCGGCAGGCAGAAGACCGGGAGACCGGGGAGGTCGTTCTCCCAGAACGGCAGCAGATCCTCTGTCCTCATGCGGGGTTCCTCTCCGGGTTCGGGCCGACTGCCGTCATCGTCCGGGGTGTCCGCGGTGCGGGTGTACCGGCCGGGCGTCGGCTTTCCGGGGCGCTCTCCGCCGCGCGGGGGAGGCGGTGGTGCGCCGGGGCCGCCGGCATCCGCCGCGCGGCGGATGCCGGGGCCGATTCCACTCCCGGGGCGGATGGTTCCGCCGGTCCGGCTCGGCGAGTTTGGTACCGCAGAACGAATGGCGGACCAGCCGGTCCGCCCGCCGAGAAAGCGGGCACTGATGAACTCCAAGAAATTTCCCCGGGACGTGGGTGTCTACCGGGTCGACGGCGGCGAACTGGAGCGGATCGAGCGCCTGGTGGCCCGGGTGCGGAAGCAGTTCGCCACCGCCTCCGACACGGACTTCCTGTTCCACGCGGCGAGCCTGGCGACCGGGCTCCCGGACGGCCTGGTGGACTTCCTGCGGTCGTTCGAGCTGCACGAGACCACCGCAGGCGTGGTGGTCAGCGGGCTGCCGGTGGACGACGACGCGATCGGCCCGACTCCCCCGCACTGGTCGCAGCAGCCGGAGCCGTCCTCGACCGTGCGGGAGGAGGTCTTCTTCGTGCTGCTCGCGGCGCTGCTCGGCGAGCCGTTCGGGTGGTCGACGCTGCAGTCCGGCCGGATCATCCACGACGTGCTGCCCGTCCGCGGCGAGGAGACGGCGCAGAGCGGGCACGGCAGTTCCGACCTGCTGGAGTGGCACACCGAGGACGGCTTCCACCCGTTCCGCTGCGACTACCTCGGGCTGATGGCGCTGCGGAACCCGACGGGGGTGGCGACCACCTTCGCCGGCGTCGGGAGCCTCGCGCTGCCGGCCGAGGTGACGGAGGTGCTGCAGCAGCCGCGGTTCCTGATCCGGCCGGACACCGAGCACCTGCGCACCGGCCCGGCGGGCAGCAGCGTGCACGACATCGCGGCGCGCACCAGCCCGGTGCCGGTGCTGTTCGGCAGCCGCACCGAGCCGTACCTGCGGATCGACCCGTACTTCATGGACGCCGTCCCCGGGGACCCGGACGCGACGCACGCGCTGAAGTGCGTGGTGGCCGCGCTGGAGGCGGACCTGGAGGACCTGGTGCTCGACCCGGGCGAGGTCGCCTTCGTCGACAACTACCGGGCGGTGCACGGCCGGCGGCCGTTCGAGGCGCGGTACGACGGGACGGACCGCTGGCTGAAGAAGGTCGTCGTCGCCCGGGACCTGCGCAAGTCGCGGGAGTTGCGGAGCAGTGCGCGCTCGCGGGTGGTGGCATGATCCCGCAGGCGGTGGCGCGGCCGTTCCTGCTGCGCGATCCGGAGCACTTCCGGATCGAGTTCGAGATCAACCCGTGGATGGCCACCGGTTCGCAGCCGAGCCCGGAGCTCGCCAGGGCGGAGTGGGAGGCGCTCGGTGCGGCGCTGCGCGGGGCGGGCGGGGTGGTGCACACCGCACCGTCCGACCCCGACTGGCCGGACATGGTGTTCCCGACCGACACCGCCGTGGTCAGCGGCGGCCGGTTCCTGCGGTCGCGGTTCAGCCGGCCCGAGCGGGGCGGCGAGGCACGGTTGGCCGCCGAGTGGCTGACCGGCAACGGCTGGCAGGAGATCCGCACCGCGACCTGGGATTCGGCCGCCCGGCTGGAGGGCGGTGACGTGCTGGCGTTCGGGGAGCGGCTGCTCGCCGGGCACGGGATGCGCAGCACGGTGCAGGCGCACGCCGGTCTCGCCGCGGCCTTCGGCCGCGAGGTGGTGCCGGTGCGCCTGGTGGACCCCCGGTTCTACCACCTGGACATGTCGGTCTGTCCGCTGGACGACCGGCGGGCGCTGGTGTTCCCGGGGGCGTGGGACGGGGAGAGCCGCCGCCGGCTGCTGGACCTCGTCCCCGAACCGCTGGTGGTGACCGAGCAGGAGGCGCTGACCTTCTGCGTGAACTCGGTGGTCATCGGCACCTCGGTCGTGATGTCCGCGTGCCCCGCGCGGATCGGCCGCCGGCTCGAGGCGTGGGGCTTCGAGCCGGTCGTGACCCCGATCGACCAGTTCACCAAGGGCGGCGGCGGCATCCGCTGCATGACCCTCGACCTCGATTTGCTCGCCCAAGGCGTTCCCGCCGTCCGACCGTAGGAGCAGAAAGTGTCCGAGTCGAATTCCGCGCTCTACCAGGTCGTGGTCAACCACGAGCTCCAGTACTCCATCTGGCCGGCCGGCCGTGACCTGCCCGCGGGCTGGACGGCCGAGGGCGTCAGCGGCACCCGGGAGGCGTGCCTCGCGCACATCGAGGAGATCTGGACGGACATGCGTCCGCTGAGCCTCCGTCTGCGCATGGCGCAGGAAGTCGGCTCATGACCGTCCGTGCCGCCGTGCCGGGCGTCCCGCACACCGCGGAGCTGCTGCTGCCCGAGCTGTTCTGGCGTCAGGTCGCCCTGACGCCGGACGCCGTGGCCGTCAGCGACGGGGCCGAGGCCCTGAGCTACCGCGAGACCGGCGAGAGGGTGCGGGCCCTGGCAGCGCGGCTCAGTGAACTCGGGGTGGGCCCGGAGGCGATGGTCGGCATCCAACTGCCGCGGTCCGTCCGGCTGGTGGTGGCCATGCTGGCCGTGGCCACCGCCGGCGGCGCCTTCCTGCTGCTCGACCCGGAGCACCCGGCGGAGCGCCGGGCGGGGATGCTCGGCACGGCCCGTGCCCTCGCGCTGGTCTGCGAGGAGCCGGTCCCCGGTCCGTGGTCGCGGGTGCGGCCGGACGAGGGGCCGGTGGCCGACGGGCCCGTCGCGGCGCCCGCGGAGCTGTACCCCGACAACGCGGCGTACGTCGCCTTCACCTCGGGGTCGACGGGTGCGCCCAAGGGGGTGGTCAACACCCAGGCGGGCCTGGCGAACCGGCTGGCGGACGCGGTCCGCCGGCACGGTGTCGGCCCCGGCGACCGGCTGCTGTCGGCGACCGGTCTCGGCTTCGACCCGGTGGTCTTCCAGGTCTTCCTGCCGCTGGTCTGCGGCGCGACCCTGGTGCTCGCCCCGGACGGTCTGGAGCGGGACCCGGTGGCGCTGGTCGAGCTGCTGCGCGAGGAGCGGATCACCGCGCTGGAGCTCGTCCCCTCCGTGCTGCAGGTGCTGCTGGAGCAGCCGGAGGCCGCCGGGGTCGGCGACCTGCGCTGGCTCACCTCGGCGGGCGAGATGCTGACGGGTGACCTGTGCGCCCGCGCGCTGTCCGTGCTGGGTGTCCGGGTGCGGAACGTGTACGGGCCGGCGGAGTGCGCGATCGGCGTCACCGACCACCCGTACGACCCGGCGCAGGGCCCGGGCGGGGTGCCGCTGGGCGGGCCGATCGACAACGTCCGGATCGTCCTGCTCGACGAGGACGGCCACCGCGCGGAGAGCGGCGAGATCCACCTCGGCGGGGTGTGCGTGGGCCGCGGCTACCTCGGGGCGCCGGGCCTGACCGCGGACCGGTTCCGGCCGGATCCGGACGGCCCGCCCGGTGCCCGGCTGTACCGGACGGGCGACCGGGCGCGGACGAACCTGCGCGGCGAGCTGGAGTTCGCCGGGCGGATCGACAACCAGATCAAGCTCAGCGGGGTGCGGATCGAGCCCGAGGGCATCGAGGCGCTGCTGACCGCGCACCCCCTGGTGGAGGCGGCGGCCGTCACGGTGGCGCCCGACCGGGTGGGCGGGCAGCAGCTGGTGGCGTTCGTGAAGGGCTCCGCCGGCCACGAGGAGCTGCGCGGCCACCTGCGCGCGCACCTGCCCGACTCGCACCTGCCGTCGGTCTTCCAGCCGGTCGACGAACTGCCGCTGACCGCGAACGGCAAGGTCGACCGGACGGCGCTCACCGTCGACGCCGACCCCCGCCGGGCGCCGTACCGGGCGCCGCGGACGCCCGAGGAGGTCCAGGTCACCGAGATCTGGCAGGAGGTCCTCGGCGTCGGGCGGATCGGCCTGGACGACAACTTCTTCCAGCTCGGCGGCTACTCGCTGCTGCTGCTCCGGGTGGCGATGCGGCTGCGCAAGCTCTCCGGGCTGCCGCTGCAGGTGCGCGAGCTGTTCGGCGCGCCGACCCCGGCCGGGCAGAGCCTGCTGATCGCCGGCGCCCGGGCGCAGGCTTCGCCGGTGTCGGCGGTCGAGCCGGTGCCGCGGGACCGGCCGCTGCCGCTGTCGTACGCCCAGCAGGACCTGTGGGTGCTGGACCGGATGAACCCGGGCAGCGGCGAGTACACCATGCCGATCATGATCCGGCTGCCGGAGAACGGCATCCCGACCGTGGTCGTCGAGGGCGCGCTGCGCGACCTCGCCGCCCGGCACGAGATCCTGCGCACCCGCTACGCGTCGGTCAACGGCAGCCTCTGCCAGATCGTCGACAAGGACCGGCCGGTCCGGCCGTCCGTGGTCGAGGTGACCGAGGCGCAGCTGCCGGAGGCGGTGCGCCGCGAGACGGCCGCCGGGTTCGACCTCGCCGAGGGGCCGGTCTGGCGGGCCATGCTGGCCCGGGTGTCGGACGGCACCGACGCGCTGCTGCTGACCTTCCACCACATCGCCTCCGACGGCTGGTCGATGGTCGTGCTCCGCCGCGAGCTGGACGAGCTGATCTCGGCCCGCAAGGACCGCCGCGAGCCCCTGCTGCCGGACATGTCCGTGCAGTACGCGGACTTCGCGGTGTGGCAGCGCGAGCGGGTCGACGGCGGCGCGCTCGACGAGCAGCTCGCCTACTGGCGGCGGCAGCTGGCCGGCCTGCCGACGCTCGACCTGCCGACCGACCGGCCCCGGCCGCCGATCCGGGACACCCGCGGCGCCGCGTTCGAGTTCGAGATCCCCGCCGCCGTCATGCGCCCGGTGCTGGAGGCGGGCTGGCAGCGGGGGGCGACCCCGTACGCGACGCTGCTGGCCGCGTACGCCGCCCTGCTGGCCCGGTACTGCGGGCAGGGCGACATCCCGATCGGCACGCCGCTGGCCGGCCGGCTGCGCGAGGAGGTCGCCGGGGTGCTCGGCTGCTTCCTCAACACCGTGGTGATGCGCTGCGACGCCGCCGGCGACCCGGCCTTCACCGAGCTGCTGGAGCGGGTGCGGCAGACGGTCTCACAGGCCCAGGGGGCGCAGGAGGTGCCGTTCGCCCACCTGGTGCGCGAACTGGCCCCGGAGCGGGACCAGTCCCGCAACCTGCTGGCCCAGGTGCTCTTCGACCTGCACGACGACGGGGTCACCTCGGTCGACGGCGGCAGGACCGACACCGGGATGCTGCTCGACGCCTGGACGGGCTCGAAGGCCGACCTGAACCTGGTCGTGCAGATCCAGCCCGACCGCTCCTGCCTGGCCGTGCTGGAGTACTCGACCGCGCTCTTCGACGCGGAGACCGTGCGCCGGCTGGCCGGGCACTTCCGGCAGCTGCTGGCGGGCGTCGCGGCCGACCCGCAGGCCCGGCTGCACGAGCTGCCGCTGCTGCCCCCGGACGAGCTCCGGGCGGTCCTGGCGGCGGGCCGCGGGGCCGACGCGGCCCGCCCGGAGCTCGCCGTGCACGAGCTGTTCGCCGTCCAGGCCGCGAAGACCCCGGACGCTCCCGCGCTGCTCTCGGACGCGGGCGGGCTGAGCTACGCCGAGCTGGCCGACCGCAGCGACCGGCTCGCCTCGCGGCTGCGCGGCCTCGGCGTCGGACCGGAGTCGGTCGTCGGCGTCTGCCTCGACCGCGGCACCGACCTGGTGGTGTCCTTCCTCGCGGTGTGGAAGGCCGGCGCGGCGTACGTACCGCTGGACCCGGACTTCCCGGCCGAGCGGCTGCGGTACATGCTGGACGACTCCGGCGCCCGCTGCGTGATCACCGACCGCGCCCGGGCCGGCGTGCTGCGGCCCGCGGTGCCGCTGCTGCTCGACGATCCCGGGGAGCGGGCCCGACTCGCCGCGCAGCCGCCCTTCGAGGCCGCCCCGGCCGACCTGGACGCGCTCGCCTACGTGATCTACACCTCCGGCTCGACCGGCCGCCCCAAGGGCGTCATGGTCGACCACCGCGGCCTGCTCAACTACCTGATGTGGACGGTCGAGGACTACGCGGGCTCGCGCCCCGGCGGCACCCCGCTGTTCTCGTCGACCGCCTACGACATGGTGGTGCCCGACCTCTACACCGCCCTGGTCACCGGCGAGCCCGTCCGGCTGCTGCCGCCGCACTTCGACCCGTCCGAGCTGGGCCGGCTGCTGGCCGCGGGCGCGCCCTACTCCTTCGTCAAACTGACGCCCGGCCACCTCGACCTGCTGAGCGCCCAGCTCACCCCCGAGCAGGCCGCGGGCCTGGCGGGCGTGCTCGCCGTCGGCGCCGACTCCTTCCCGGTGCCGGTGCTGGAGCGGTGGCTCGCCAAGGCCGGGCCGGACGGACCGCGCCTGCTCAACGAGTACGGCCCGACCGAGATCTCGGTGGCGAACTCCACCTACCGGATCACCGGCGGCGGCCACCCGGAGGTGCTGCCCATCGGCACCCCCGTCCCCAACACCACCATGTGGGTGCTCGACGGCCACGGGAACCCGTGCCCGGTCGGCGTGCCCGGCGAACTCCACATCGGCGGCACCGGCGTGGCCCGCGGCTACCGCAACCGCCCGGGGCTGACCGCGGCGGTCTTCGTGCCCGACCCGTTCTCCGCCGAACCCGGCCGGCGCCTGTACCGGACGGGCGACCGGGCCCGGCTGCTCCCCGACGGGAACGTCGAGTTCCTGGGGCGCCTGGACGAGCAGATCAAGCTGCGCGGCCACCGGATCGAACCGGGCGAGATCACCGCCGTGCTGACCGAGCGCCCCGAGGTCGCCGACGCGCTGGTGCGGGTCGACACCAAGGGCGCCACCGGCCGGCTGGTCGCCTGGGTCGTCCCGGCGGACGGCCACGAGCCCGTCCCGGCCGAGCTGCTGGAGCACTGCGCGCTGCGGCTGCCCGCACCGATGGTGCCCGCCGCGCTGGTGCTGCTCGACCGGATCCCGCTGAACGCCAACGGCAAGGTCGACCACGCGGCGCTGCCGGCCCCGCCCGAGGAGGCGGCGGAGCACAGCACCGGCCCGCTGAGCGAGCTGGCGGAGGGCCTGGCCGGGCTCTGGAGCGACCTGCTGGGCTACGACGTGCTGCCCGAGCTGCACCGGACGTTCTTCCAGCTCGGCGGCGACTCCGTACTCGCCTCCCGGCTCGTCGCCGCGGTCGAGGCCGACTACGGGGTCCGGCTGCCGCTGCGCAGCGTGTTCGAGCACCCCACCGTCGCCGGCCTCGCCCGGCTCGTCGAGGAGCGGATCAGGGCGGACATCGCCGAGATGTCCGACGCCGAACTGACCCGGCTGACCACATCGGACGAAGAGGACCGAGATGAGCACTGAGATCGACGACCGGCGGCAGTCGCTGCTGCGGCAACGGCTGGCGGGTGCCCGGCGCTCCCGCACGGCCGTCCCCCGCCTCGACCTCTCGGCCGAGCTGCCGCTCTCCTTCGGCCAGCGCCGGCTCTGGTTCCTGGACCGGTACGACGAGAGCGCCACCGACAACCTGGTGCCGATCGTGCTGCGGCTGACGGGCCCGCTCGACGCGGCGGCCCTGGGCCGCGCCTGGGACCGGCTCGTGGAGCGGCACCTGGTGCTGCGGACGCGCTACCGGGCGACCGGGGACGAGCCCGTCCAGTGGATCGCCCCCGACGGCCCGCGGCTCGAACTGACCGACCTGGCCGCCGCCGAGGACCCGGAGCGGGCGGCGCAGGAGCTGGCCGAACGGCTCGCCGCCCGGCCGCTGCCGCTCTCCGGGGGCGCCGTCGCCCGCATCCGGCTGCTGCGCACGGCCGCCGACCGGCACCTGCTGGTCGCGGTGTTCCACCACATCGCCTTCGACGGCTGGTCGGAGCCGGTGTTCTGGTCGGAGCTGAGCGCGTTCTACCGCGAGGAGACCGGGACGGGCGCCGCCGCGCTGCCCGAACTGCCGGTGCAGTACGCCGAGTACGCCGCCTGGCAGCGGCAGCGCTTCGACGAGGGCCGGGCGGCCGCCGCCACCGCGTACTGGACGGAGCGGCTGGCCGGGGTCGTCCCGCTGGAGCTGCCCGCGGACCGGCCCCGGCCGGACGTGCGCGGCCCCGCCGGCGGGGCCTGCCGGTTCGCCGTCCCCGCGGACACCGCCGACGGCGTCCGCGCGCTCGCCCTGGAGCACGGCACCACCCCGTTCGCCGTGCTGCTGACCGCCTTCCAGGCCCTGCTGGGCCGGTACACCGGGCGCAGCGACGTCGCGGTCGGCGTGCCGGTCGGCAACCGGCAGCGGCCCGAACTGCAGGACCTGATCGGCTTCTTCGTCAACACCGTGGTGATGCGGGCGCGGTGGTCCGGGCAGCAGGGCTTCGCGGAGCTGCTGCAGGACAACCGGCTCGCCGTCCTCGACGCCTTCGACCACCAGGAGCTGCCCTTCGAGTGGCTGGTGAACGAGCTGGACCCGGAGCGGGACCTGTCCCGCACCCCGCTGGTGCAGGTCATGTTCGGCTACCAGAACACCGGCGCGAGCGGCCCCGAGCTGCCCGGGGTGCGGGCGGAGGCGGTCGAAACCGCCTGGACCACCGCCAAGTTCGACCTCAACCTGCAGGTCGTCGACGCCCCGGCCGGCCCGCTGGACGCCGTGCTGGAGTACTCGTCCGAGCTGTTCGACGCCGCCACCGCGGAGAGGATCGCCGCGCACTTCCTGCGGCTGCTGGCGAGTGCGGTGCAGGCGCCGAAGACCCCGGTCGCGGCCCTGGAGTACCTCACCGCCGACGAGCTGCGCCGGTTCGTCACCGTGCCCAACGACAACGCGGTGGAGCGCGGCCCGGCGGCGGTGCACACGCTGGTCGCGGCGCAGGACCCGGCCGCGGTCGCCGTCGTCGCCGCCGACGGGAGCCGGCTGACCTTCGGCGAGCTCGACGGGCGGGCCAACCGGCTGGCCCGGCACCTGATCGCGCTCGGCGCGGGCCCGGAGACCACGGTCGGCGTCCACCTCGACCGCGGCCAGGACCTGGTGGTCGCGCTGCTCGCGGTGCTGAAGTCCGGTGCCGCGTACGTGCCGGTCGATCCCGCGCACCCGGCGGAGCGGACGGCGCACGTGCTCGCCGACGCCGGGGTGGCGCTGGTCCTCACCAGTACGGCGCGGGCCGGCGCGCTGCCGGCCGCCGAGGGCCGGACGGCCGTCCTGGTGGACGCCGTGCGCCTGGACGGCCTCCCGGCCACCGACCCGGGCGTGGTGGTCGACCCGGACAACCTGGCCTACGTCATCTACACCTCCGGGACGACCGGCCGCCCCAAGGGCGTCGAGACCACCCACCGCGGCCTCTCCAACTACCTGTCGTGGAGCGCCGAGGCGTACGCGCAGGCACCGGGCGGCACGGCGCTGTTCTCCTCGGTCGCCTTCGACCTGGTGGTGCCGAACCTGTGGACGGCGCTGATGCTCGGCCGCCCGGTCACCCTGCTCCCCGCGGACTTCGACCTCGCCGACCTCGGCCGGCTGCTGCTGGCGGCCGGCCCGCTGAGCTTCCTCAAGCTGGCCCCCGGCCATCTGGAGGTGCTGGCGGGCCAGTTGGACGCCGGGCAGCGCCGTTCGGTGGCGGCGACGGTGATCGCGGCCGGCGACAGCTTCACCAGTGCCCTGGTGGACCGCTGGCGGGTCGACGGCGCGCGCCTGGCCTCCGAGTACGGCCCGACCGAGATCACCGTCGGCAACTCCTGCCAGGAGGTGACCGGCCCGATCACCACCGAGCTCGTCCCGCTCGGCGCCCCGATCCCCAACACCACCGCCTACGTGCTGGACGGGGGCCTGCGGCCGGTGGCGACGGGCGTGGTCGGCGAGGTGTACGTGGGCGGCACCGGGGTGGCCCGCGGCTACCGCGGCCGGCCCGGGCAGACCGCCGGGAAGTTCGTCCCGGACCCGTTCTCGGCCGTGCCGGGCGGGCGGCTCTACCGGACGGGCGACCTCGCCCGGATGCTGCCCGGCGGGGAGATGGAGTTCGTCGGCCGGTGCGACACCCAGGTCAAGATCCGCGGATACCGGGTCGAGCCCGGCGAGGTGCAGAACGTCCTCGACGAGCACCCGGCCGTCCGGGCCTCGGTGGTCGTCGGCCGGACGGACGGCCCGTCCGGCACCGAACTGGTCGCCTACGTGGTGGCCGACGACCGCGGCGCCGACCTGACGGCCTTCCTGGCCGAGCGGCTGCCCGCCTGGATGGTCCCCTCCGCCGTCGTCCACCTGGCGGAGATCCCGCTCACCAGCAACGGCAAGACCGACCACCGTGCGCTGCCCGCGCCGGGCCGCCGGTCCCGGCTGACCACGGAGTTCACCGCACCGCGGCCGGGCGTCGAGGCCGAACTCGCGGAGCACCTGCGGACGGTCCTCAAGACGGAGGCGGTGGGCGCGCACGACAGCTTCTTCGAGCTGGGCGGCGACTCCATCCGCGCGGTGGCCCTGGTCGGCGCGCTGCGGGCGGCCGGCTTCGACGTCGCCGTCCGGGACGTGTTCCGGCACCGCACGGTCGCCCGGCTCGCCGCCGCGCTCGGCGGGCGCAGCCGCGGGCGGCTGGACGCCCCGCTGGTGGCCCCGTTCGAGCTGCTCTCCGAGGCGGACCGCCGGCGCGTGCCGGAGGGAGTCCGCGACGCGTACCCGCTCAGCCACGTCCAGTTGGGCATGCTGTTCGAGATGCACGCGGCGGGCGGCGAGGGCAACTACCACAACGTCACCTCGTTCCGGATCCGCGACCCGAGGCCCTTCTCCGCCGCGGCGTTCCAGGCGGCGGTGGACCACGTGGTGGACCGGCACGAGATCCTGCGCACCTCGATCGACCTCGACGGCTACTCCGAGCCGATCCAGCTGGTGCACCCGGACGCCCGGATCGCGGTGGACAGCGTCGACGTCTCCGGTCTCGCCCCGCAGGAGCAGGAGGCGGAGCTGCGGGCGCTGATGGCCCGGGAGCGCGACCGGCCGTTCGAGCTGGACCGGCCGCCGCTGCTGCGGTTCTTCACCCGCAGCTACCGGGGCGGCTGGTGGCTGACCTTCACCGAGTTCCACCCGATCCTGGAGGGCTGGAGCTTCAGCTCGATGATCATGGAGGTGCTGGACCGCTACCGGGAGCTGGCGGCGGGCTCGGCGCCCGAGCCGCAGCCGCTGCCGGAGGTGCGCTTCGCGGACTTCGTGGCGCTGGAGCGCACGGCGCTCGCCTCGGAGGCGTCCCGCGAGCACTGGCGGGCGTCGGTGGCCGCGCACCCGAAGTTCACGCTGCCCGGTGCCTGGGGTTCGACCACCGAGCCGCCGGGTTCGATCCAGCAGACCTACGTCCGCTTCGCGGACCTGCAGGAGGGGCTGCGGGCGCTGGCGGCCCGCGCCGACGTGCCGCTGAAGAGCGTGATGCACGCCGCGCACCTGAAGGTGATGAGCATGCTCACCGGCGAGGAGGCCTTCTCCTGCGGCCTGGTGTGCGACACCCGGCCCGAGGTGGCCGGCGCCGACCGGGTGTACGGCCTGTACATCAACACGGTGCCGTTCCCGTTCCGGCGGGGTGCGCGCACCTGGACGGAGCTGGTCCGGCAGGTCTTCGAGACGGAGATCGGCCTCTGGCCGCACCGCCGGTTCCCGCTCGGCCAGATGCAGCGGGAGTTCGCCGGCGGCCAGCGGCTCGCCGACGTGTACTTCAACTACCTCGACTTCCACGTCCTCGACACCGAGCTCATCGACGTCGAGACCAGCATCGACGACAGCCCGAACGAGTTCGGCCTGTCGGTGACCTCGCACCCCGGGCTGCTGGCGCTGATCAGCCGTCCGCAGGACGTCTCCACGGAGAACCGGGAGCGCCTGGGCGCGATGTACCGCGCGGTGCTGGAGGCGATGGTCGCCGACCCGGAGGGCGACGCGACGGCCGCGCACCTGCCGGAGGGCGAGCGCGAGCTGGTGCTGGTGGCGCCCAACCGGACGGACGCCGCCTACCCGGCGACCACGCTGCCCGACCTCTTCGAGGCGCAGGTCCGCCGCACCCCGGACGCGGTCGCGGTGGTGGAAACCGACGGCTCCACGCTCTCCTTCCGGGAGCTCGACGAGCGGGTCAACCGCCTGGCGCGCGTCCTGGTGGAGCTCGGCGTCGGCCCGGAGCGCTTCGTCGCCGTCTGCCTGCGCGAGGGCACCGAGATCCTCACGGCCCTGCTGGCGGTGGCGAAGGCCGGCGGCGCCTACGTGCCGATCGACCCCGCCCACCCCGCGGACCGCTCCGGCTTCATCCTCGACGACACCGCGGCGGGCGTGCTGGTCACCCGGGACTCGCTGCGGCAGCGGTTCGCGGCGTACGCGGGCACCGTGCTGTCCGTGGACGGCGACGCGCGGCGGATCGCCTCCGCTCCGGCCACCGCGCCCGGCCGGGAGCTGACGCCGGCCAACCTGGTGTACACCCTGTACACCTCCGGCTCGACCGGGCGGCCGAAGGGCGTGCTGATCACCCACGAGGGGCTGGTGAACTATCTGCTCTGGGCGGTCGACGGCTACGGTCTGGACGGCGCCGACGGGGCGGTGATGCTCGGCTCGGTCGCCTTCGACCTGTCCGTGCCGAACTTCTTCCTGCCGCTGATCGGCGGGCGCAGCGTGACGGTGCTGCCGCCGGAGCAGAGCCCCGAGTCGCTCGCCGCGCTGCTGGGCGGCACGGCCGACTACAGCCTGCTGAAGATCACCCCGGCGCACCTGGACGTGCTGCGCTCGCTGATCGGCCCCGAGGGGACGGTCGACTCGGTGCGGACCTTCGTGGTGGGTGCCGACGAGGTGAAACCGGAGACGGTGGTGGCCTGGCGGAAGACCGCCCCGGGCGCCCGGATCATCAACGAGTACGGTCCGACCGAGACGGTGGTGGGCTGTTCGGTCCACGTCGTCCCGGAGGACTTCGACCCGTCCGTGCCGGTGCCGATCGGCCACCCGATCGCCAACATCCGGATGTACGTGCTGGACGCCGCGCTCCAGCCGGTGCCGGTCGGGGTGGCCGGCGAGCTGTACATCGGCGGCGCCGGCGTGGCCCGCGGCTACCTGGGCCGGGCGGCGCTGACGGCGGAGCGCTTCCTGCCGGACCCGTACGCGTCCGCCCCGGGCGCCCGGTTCTACCGGACGGGCGACCTGGCGCGCCGCCGCCCCGACGGCGAGCTGGAGTTCCTCGGCCGGATCGACCACCAGGTCAAGATCCGCGGCTACCGGGTCGAGCTCGGCGAGATCGAGGCGGTGCTGCTCACCCACCCGGAGGTCGCCGAGGCGGTGGTCGCGGCCCGCGAGGACGTGCCGGGCGTCCGGCGGCTGGTGGGGTACGTGGTGGCCGTCCCCGGGGCCCGGCCGGCGCCGTCCGCCCTGCGGGCGCACCTGTCCGCGGCGCTGCCCGAGTACATGGTGCCGGCGGTCTTCGTCCGGCTCGACGAGCTGCCGCTGAGTTCGGCGAACAAGGTCGACCGGAAGGCGCTGCCGGCGCCGGAGGAGGCCGGGGCGGCGGAGCGGGCGGCGGAGTTCGTGCCGCCGCGCAGCACGACGGAGCTGGTGCTGACCGCGATCTGGGCCCAGGTGCTCGGCAACGACGCGATCGGCGTGCACGACGAGTTCACCCGGCTCGGCGGCGACTCGATCACGGTCGTCCGGATGGTCGCCCAGGCGAAGCTGACCGGGCTGGACCTGACGCCGCGGATGGCGATGAGCCACCAGACGGTGGCGGAGCTCGCCGCGGCGCCCGACGCCGCCGCGGCGGACGGCCCGTCGACCGGCCGGGACTGGACGGCGCGGCCGGCCCGCGGGCGCGGCCGGGGCCGGCTCTCGGTGCGGCCGGACGACGGCCTGCGGGAGCTGCTGGCCGACCGGGCGATCCCCGGGGTGAGCGTCGCCGTGGTCGACGGCGGGGAGGTCGTGGACACCTGGCAGCTCGGGGTCGTCCGGGCCGGTGCGGCGGACCCGGTCGGTGACCGGACGCCCTTCCAGGTGGGCTCGATGAGCAAGCCCACCTCGGCGGTGGTCGCCCTCGCCCTGGCCGCCGAGGGGCGGCTCGACCTGGACACGGACGTCGCGGAGTACCTGCACGCCCTGCGCATCCGGGACGTGCACGGCGCGCCCGCGAAGGTGACCGTCCGTCAGCTGCTCAGCCACAGCGCCGGGCTGCCGATCGCCGGCTTCGCCGACTTCCACCCCGCGGAACCGGTGCCCGCCCTGGACGCGGTGCTGGACGGCACGGCGGTCGCCGGACGGCCTGCGCTCCGGGTGGACCCGCTGTTCGCCGGGCTGACCAGCTACTCGGCCACCAACTTCTCGGTGCTGCAGCAGGTGCTGGCCGACCTCACCGGGGAGCCCTTCGCCGAGCTGGCCCGGCGGCTCGTCCTCGGGCCGCTCGGGCTCGCGGACAGCAGCTTCGCCCAGGACCTACCGGACCACGCCGCGGTGCCGGTCGCCCTGGGCCACGACGCCGACGGCCGGCCGCTCGACGGCGGCCTGCGGATCACCCCGGAGGCGGCCGCCGGCGGACTGTGGACCACCCCGGCGGACCTCGCCCGGCTGCTGCTGTCGGTCCGGGCGGAGGCACTGGGCCTGGGCCCGGGGGTGCTCGGCACCGCCCTGGCCCGCGCCGCGCTCACCGGGCACGCCGACTTCGACTACGGGCTCGGCATGATGACGGACCGCCAGGGCCGCTGGTTCGGGCACTCCGGGTCGACCAAGGGCACGGTCGCGATGGCCGCCGTCGACCTGCGCACGGGCAGCGGCCTCGCCGTCGCGGTGAACGGAGCGGCCGGGGGCGAGGCCGTCGCCCGGATCACCGGGCAGGCGGCCCGCGCCGACCGCGACCTCGCGTGGATGAACGGCATCCACCGCTACATGCACCTCACCGGGTACCTGGGCAGAAGGCCCTAGGGCATGTCTTCCAAGGGCAGTCGGGTGGTTGATTCAGGGGCCCCCACGCGCCCCCTGTGGCTGCCCCCCAATCGCCTTTGAAGACGATTCCGCGGCCTGACGCGCCGCCCACCGGGCCGGCGGGGGGAACTGCCCCGCCGCCGGCCCGCCTTGCTCAAGCAGACCAAGAGAGGGCAGAAAGACAGTGGCTGTAAGTCTGGACATCCATGCCGAACCGGGCGCTCTCGTCCTGGACGGCGCCGAACGCGCGGACATCGAGCGGCTCGTCGAGCACCTCTCCGCCGTCCCACCGCGGCTGGTGGACCACCCGACGTGGCTGGCCGCCGCCCGCGACCGCTCCTGCCGGCTGCCGGCCCGCGTGCTGGAGGAGTTGCGCCGCTTCCGCAGCGACCCGGGGCCCAACGGCTGCCTGCGGATCGCCGGACTGCCGGTCAGGCCCGAAGGGCCGACGCCGGCCGAGGCCGGCTCGGTCGAGCGCAAAGCGACCGCCTCGGCCACCCTGCTGGCGCTGTGCGTGATGCAGCTCGGCGAGATCGTCGCCTTCCGGCAGGAGAAGTCGGGGGCGCTGCTGCAGAACGTGGTGCCCGTCCCCGGCCAGGAGTTCGAGCAGAGCAACGCGGGCTCCCAGCCGCTCCAGATGCACGTGGAGAACGTGCACCTGGACCACCGGCCGGACTTCGTGTCGCTGCTGTGCCTGCGCAACGACCACGACGACCGGGCCGGGCTGCGGGTCGCCTCGATCCGCCAGGCCCTGCCGCTGGTCGGGCCGGAGCACCGGCGCGTCCTCGCCGAGCCCCGCTTCCGCTCCACCCCGCCGCCGTCCTTCGCGGCCGGCCGGGACCCGGTGCACGCCGTGCTGAGCGGCGCGGAGGAGGACCCGGACGTCCGCGTCGACTTCGCCAACACCCATCCGCTGGACGCCGGGGCCGCCACGGCGCTGGCCGGGCTGCGGCGGGCCGTCGAGGCCGTGCAGACGGACCTCGTCCTCGGCGCGGGCGACCTGGTGGTGGTGGACAACCGGGTGACCCTGCACGGCCGGTCGGCCTTCGTGCCGCGCTACGACGGCCGGGACCGCTGGCTGCAGCGGGCGTTCGTCCACATCGACCACCGGCGGACCCGCGGCCTGCGGCCGGGCGACGGCAACGTGCTGAGCTGATGGGAGCCAGTGTCGTGAACTCACCGAAGATCTCCGGGCGTCGACTCCTCGACGACCTGGACATGCTCGCCACCTTCGGCGGGCGGGAGGACGGCGGGGTGGACCGGGTCGCGGGGTCGCCCGCCGACCTGGCCTCCCGGGTCTGGCTGGCCGACCGGATCACCGCCGCCGGGCTGCACGCCTGGACGGACGAGGTCGGCAACGTGTTCGGGCGCCAGCCCGGATCGCGCGGCCCGTGGCTGCTGACCGGCTCGCACACCGACACGGTGCCGGTCGGCGGCCGGCTGGACGGCGCGTACGGCGCCATCGCGGCCGTCGAGGTGCTGCGCACCCTGCACGAGGCCGGCCATCCGGCGGCCGCCGCGGTCGAGACGGTCGGCTTCTGGGACGAGGAGGGCGTCCTGCCGACGTCCAACGGCGGACTGGTCGGCTCCGGCACGCTGGTGGAGTCCGGGCACATCGACGAGATCACCGGGTTCGTCGAACTCCACGTCGAGCAGGGCCCCCGGCTGGAGAGCCGGCGCAGCACGCTGGCGGCGGTGGAGGGCATCGTCGGGATCGACCGGTACCTGGTGGTCGTCCGGGGGCAGGCCAACCACGCCGGGACGACGCCGATGAACGTCCGCGCCGACGCGGGCCGCGCCGTGGCGAAGATCGCGGCGCACCTGTGGGAGACCGCGAACGAGGTCGACGAGTCGATGGTGGTCAACGTCGGCGCGATGCAGCTGTACCCCGGGGCGCCGAACGTGGTGCCCGGGGAGGCGCACCTGACGGTGGAGTTCCGGGCCGAGTCGGAGCTGTCGCTGCTGCGGGCGGTCGAGCGCACCCGCGCGCTCGTCCGCCGGATCGGCACCGAGCAGGGCTGCTCGGTGGAGGTGTCCCAGCTGTCGCACAAGCCCGTGGTGCGCTTCGAGGACGGCTACGTCGACCGCATCCACGAGGTGTGCGTGCGGCACGACCCGACGGCGGCCCGCCTGATGAGCTACGCGGGGCACGACGCCTCCGCGCTGAGCTCCCGGGTGCCCACCGGCATGATCTTCGTCCCCAGCACGGCCGGCATCAGCCACTCGCCGGTGGAGCAGACCCCGAAGGACGACCTGATCCTGGGCGCCCAGGTGCTGCTCGACCTGCTGGTGGAGCTGGAGTCCTCGCGTTCGCACGCCGTTCCCGTCCACTCGGAGGCACGATGACCGGCTTCCGGAGGGTGGGCGTGTTCTGCGGCGCGCGGCCGGCCAGGCAGGAGTACCTCGACCTCGCCCGGGAGACCGGCCGCTGGCTGGGCCGCCGCAGGGTCGGCCTGGTGTACGGCGGCGGCGGGACGGGGCTGATGGGTGCGGTGGCCGAGGGTGCGCTGCTCACCGGCTCGTACGTCACCGGGGTGGTGCCGCACCACCTGCTGAGCCTGGAGGGGCGTCAGCCGCCGGGCGTGGAGCTGATGGTGGTCGCCACCATGCACGAGCGCAAGGCGCTGATGTACCAGCTGTCGGACGCCTTCGTCGTCCTGCCGGGCGGGCTCGGCACGGCCGACGAGCTGATGGAGATCGCCACCTGGGCCAAGCTCGGCCTGCACAGCAAGCCGGTGTTCGTCGTCAACCACGGCGGGTTCTTCGACGGTCTGCTGGCCTGGCTCGACCTGGCGGTGGGCGAGCGGATGATGACCGCCGCGGACCGCTCGTTGATCAGGGACGTGCCCTCGCTGGACGCCCTCGACGGCTGCTTCTCGCCCGACCTGCCCGTCCCGGTCGCCGGGGCGGCCCCCGGCCTGCCCCGCTGACCCGGGCCTGCCTGCCGCCCCCGGGCGGTCCGCCCGGTCCGGGAACGATTCGAGAGGGAGTCCCATGGAGTTCATCCGCCCCGGCTGCTGGGAGGAGGCGCTCGCCGCCAAGGCCGAGCACCCGGCGGCCGTGCCGCTCGCGGGCGGCACCGACGTGATGGTGGAGATCAACCTCGGCCGCCGCCGGCCCGGGCACCTGCTGGACCTGAGCCGGATCGGCGAACTGTCCGAGTGGGAGGTCGGCGAGCGGGAGGTCCGGCTCGGCGCCGGCGTGCCGTACGCCCGGATCGTCGCGGAGCTGGGCCGGGAGCTGCCGGGCCTGGCGCTGGCCTCCCGCGCCGTCGCCTCGCCGCAGATCCGCAACCGCGGCGGGGTCGGCGGCAACCTCGGCACCGCCTCCCCGGCCGGTGACGCCCATCCGGCGCTGCTGGCCGCCGGGGCGGAGGTCGAGGTGGAGTCGGTGCGCGGCGCCCGCCGCATCCCGATCGACGCGTTCTACACGGGCGTCAAGCGCAATGCGCTGCTGCCGGACGAGCTGATCAGGCGGGTGCACATCGGGCGGGCGACCGGCCCGCAGCAGTTCTCCAAGGTCGGCACCCGCAACGCGATGGTCATCGCGGTCTGCTCCTTCGGGCTCGCGCTGCACCCCGGCACCGGGACGGTGCGCACCGGCATCGGCTCGGCCGCCCCGACCCCGCGGCGGGCGGCGGAGGCCGAGGCGTTCCTCGCGGACGCCCTGGCGGAGGGCGGCCTGTGGGAGAGCCGCGGGCCCGTCCCGCCCTCGGTGGCGAAGCGGTTCGCGGCGCTCGCGGCCGGTGCCTGCAGTCCGATCGACGACGTCCGCGGCACCGCCGGCCACCGCCGGCACGCCGTCGGGGTGATGGCCCGCCGGACCTTCCTGTGGGCCTGGGAGGCGTACCGCAAGGACGCGGAGGGAGTCGCATGATGCGGGTGGGTTTCACCGTCAACGGCGTCCGGCGGACGGCCGACGGGGTGTGGGAGGGCGAGAGCCTGCTGTACGTGCTGCGCGAGCGGATGGGCCTGCCGGGCTCCAAGAACGCCTGCGAGCAGGGCGAGTGCGGCTCCTGCACGGTGCGCCTGGACGGCGTCCCGGTCTGTGCCTGCCTGGTCGCGGCCGGCCAGGCGCAGGACCGCGAGGTCCGCACGGTCGAGGGCCTGGCCACGGCGGACGGGCCGGCCGCCGTCCAGCGGGCCTTCCTCGACGCCGGGGCCGTCCAGTGCGGCTTCTGCACGCCCGGCCTGCTGGTGGCCGCCGACGAGCTGCTGGAGCGCGACGCGGACCCGAGCGACGCCGACGTCCGCGAGGCGCTCGCGGGCAACCTCTGCCGCTGCACCGGCTACGAGAAGATCATGGACGCGGTCCGCCTGGCGGCCGCCCGGCGCCGGGAGGCGGTCTGAGGCATGGACACCCGCACACCGACGACGTCGGGCCCCTCCCCCGCCGGTCCCGGCCCCTCCGCCGCCCGGGGCGGCATCGGCGAGTCCGTCCGCCGCCCCGACGGCACCCCGAAGGTCACCGGTGCCTTCGCCTACTCCTCCGACCTGTCGCACCGGGACATGCTCTGGGGGCAGGCCCTGCGCAGCCCGCACGCGCACGCCCGGATCCTGTCCGTGGACGTCTCCGCGGCGCTCGCGCTGCCGGGTGTGCACGCCGTCCTCACCCACGACGACCTGCCGGCCGCGCAGAAGCGGTACGGGCTGGAGATCGCCGACACCCCGGTGCTCGCCGACGGCGTGGTCCGCCACCACGGCGAGCCGGTGGCCCTGGTGGCCGCCGACCACCCGGAGACCGCACGGCGCGCCGCCGCGCTGATCAGGGTCGAGTACCGGCAGCTCCCGGTCGTCACGGACGAGGCGTCCGCCCTCGCACCGGACGCGGCCGTCCTCCACCCGGACCGGGACGACCGCCATGCGCGGCGCGCCCCGCACCCGAACGTCCTGCACCGCCAGCCGATCGTCCGCGGCGACGTGGCCGCGGCGGCCCGGCGGGCCGACGTCGTGGTGACCGGCGACTACGTGTTCGGCATGCAGGACCAGGCGTTCCTCGGCCCGGAGTCCGGCCTCGCGGTGCCCGCCGGGGACGGCGGCGTCGACCTGTACGTGGCCACCCAGTGGCTGCACTCGGACCGGCGGCAGATCGCACCCGTCCTCGGCCTGCCGGAGGAGAAGGTGCGCCTGACGCTGGCCGGCGTCGGCGGTGCGTTCGGCGGCCGCGAGGACCTGTCGATGCAGATCCACGCCTGCCTGCTGGCGCTGCGCACCGGCCGGCCCGTCAAGATCGTGTACTCCCGCGAGGAGTCCTTCCTCGGGCACGCCCACCGCCACCCGGCGAGGCTCCACTACGAGCACGGCGCCACCCGCGACGGGAGGTTGACCCACGTCCGGTGCCGGATCGTGCTGGACGGCGGCGCCTACGCCTCCTCCACCGCCGCCGTCGTCGGCAACGCCGCCTCGCTCGGCATCGGGCCCTACCGGGTCGACGACGTGGAGATCGAGGCCGTCGGCCTCTACACCAACAACCCGCCCTGCGGCGCGATGCGCGGCTTCGGCGCGGTGCAGGCCTGCTTCGCCTACGAGGCGCAGATGGACAAGCTCGCCGCCGAACTCGGCATGGACCCGGTGGAGTTCCGCCGGATCAACGCGATGCGCCAGGGCGACCTGATGCCGACCGGCCAGCGGGTCGACTCCCCCGCGCCGGTCGCCGAACTGCTGCGCCGGGTCCGGGACCTGCCGCTGCCGCCGCCGCTCGACCCGGAGGACCCGGACGTCCGCGACCTGCCGGGCGGGCTGTCCAACACCTCGCACGGCGAGGGCATCGTCCGCGGCATCGGCTACGCCGTCGGCATCAAGAACGTCGGCTTCTCCGAGGGCTTCGACGACTACTCCACCGCCCGGATCCGACTGGAGGTCATCGACGGCGAGCCGGTCGCCACCGTGCACACCGCGATGGCCGAGGTCGGCCAGGGCGGCGTCACCGTGCACGCCCAGATCGCCCGCACCGAGCTCGGCGTCGAGCAGGTCACCGTCCACCCCGCCGACACCGCCGTCGGCTCGGCCGGCTCCACCTCCGCCTCCCGGCAGACCTACATGACCGGCGGCGCGGTGAAGAACACCTGCGGGGCCGTCCGCGAGCACGTGTTCGCGGCCGGCCGGCGCAGGTTCGGCGGGGACCGCCCGGCCTGGGGCGGCGCCGGGCTGCAGCTCGACGGCGGCAAGGTCGTCACCGGGGACGGCGAGGTCCTCGCCACCCTGGCGGAGGTGCTGGAGGGCGAGGAGCCGATCGACCTCGAACTCGAGTTCCGCCACCGGCCGACCGAGCCCTTCGACCCGGTCACCGGCCAGGGCTTCGGCCACGTCCAGTACTCCTTCGCCGCGCACCGCGCGGTGGTCGACGTGGACGTGGAACTCGGCCTGGTCAAGGTGGTCGAACTGGCCTGCGCCCAGGACGTCGGCCGGGCGCTCAACCCGCTCTCGGTGGCCGGCCAGATCCAGGGCGGCACCGTCCAGGGCCTCGGCATCGCGCTGATGGAGGAGGTCCGGGTCGATCCGGCGACCGCGCGGGTGCTCAACCCCTCCTTCACCGACTACCTGGTGCCGACCCTGCTGGACGCGCCGGCCGTGCCGGTCGACGTCCTGGAACTGGCCGACCCGCACGCCCCGTACGGCCTGCGCGGGGTGGGCGAGGCGCCGACGCTGTCCTCCACCCCGGCCGTGGTGGCCGCCGTCCGGCAGGCCACCGGGAAGGCCCTCACCCGGGTCCCGGTCCGTCCCGAACACATCGTCGACTGAGAGGAGTTGACCCGACCGTGCTGGACATCGCCGCCGATCTGCACCGGTGGTGCACCGAAGGACGCGACTTCGCCGTGGCGACGGTCGTGCACGTCAGCGGCTCCGCCCCGCGGCCGCCCGGCACGGCCCTCGCCGTCGACGCCGCGGGCACCGCGCTCGGCAGCGTCTCCGGCGGCTGCGTGGAGGCCACCGTCCACCAGCTGTGCCAGGAGGCGCTGGTGACCGGCGAGAGCGTGCTGCAGCACTTCGGCGACGCCGACGGGGACCCGTTCGCCGTCGGCCTGACCTGCGGCGGCAGCATCGACGTCCTGGTGACGCCGGTGCGCCGCGGGGACGCCGTCCGGCCGGTGCTCGCCGCCGCCCTGGCCACCGCCGCCGGGGGCGGGGCCGTGGC
>NZ_BAAALD010000057.1:0-51499 GCF_039528095.1 Kitasatospora arboriphila | reverse complement strand
CTCCGATCCTGTCCGGAGACCGCGGCGCCGGCGACCCGCGCACCGGCCCGGTCGCGGTGCGAAGCCCACCCCCCGGCCCGATCCTGGGAGAGCCACGCGGCCGCCCGACCGGGGTGCGGCCGCCGGAACGGGTCCGCCCAGGGAGAGCATCGATGACCATCGCCGGAGACTGGTACAACGAGTTCGGCTCGCACATGCGGCTCACCGACGACACGTCGGGCGGCCTCACCGGGACGTACGTGTCGGGCGCGGGCCACGCGGCCGGCCCGTACGAGCTCACCGGCCGCCACGACGCGCCGGCCGGGCCCGGCCAGGGCACCGCGGTCGGCTGGACGGTCGCCTGGCGCAACGAGCAGGGCGACGCCGGCTCGGTCACCAGCTGGAGCGGGCAGTACCTGGCGGGCGACGAGACCATCCTCGCCACCTGGCTGCTCACCCGCTCGGCCGCCGCCGCGGACGTCTGGGAGTCGACCGTGGTCGGCCAGGACGTCTTCACCCGGCAGGCCCCCGCCCCCGAGGACGTCGAACGCCACCTCCGCGGCCGCCGCCCCGCCTCCCACCCGAGCTGACCGCGCGCCACCAGGGGCGCCCCGGCTCCGGGGCGCCCCTTCGTACCGGCCGGTAGCCGGTGCGCGTACGATCGTCGGGCCATGGAGAACACAGCCACCTTCACCAGCTACGTCGCCGTCGGGGACTCCTTCACCGAGGGCATGTGCGACGACCTGCTGCCCGACGGCCACTACCGCGGCTGGGCCGACCGCGTCGCCGCCGCCCTGGCCGCCGAGCAGGACGGCGGCGGCTTCCGCTACGCCAACCTCGCCGTCCGCGGCAAGCTGATCGGCCAGATCTGCGACGAGCAGGTCGGCCCGGCCGCCGCGATGGGCACCGACCTGGTCACCCTCGCCGGCGGGCTCAACGACGTGCTGCGCCCCGGCTGCGACATCGCCCACGTCAGGGAGCGGTTCGGCGTCGCCGCCCGCACCCTGCTCGCCGGCGGCGCCACCGTGGTCATGTTCACCAGCACCGACCCCAGCCGCCGGATGCCCGGCGGCACCCGCCTGCTGCCGGCCGTCCTGGAGCTCAAGGCCTTCGTCGAGGGCATCGCCCGCGACTCCGGCGGCAGGGCGGTCGTGGTCGACCTCTTCAGCGCCCCCTGCTTCGACGACCCGCGGATGTGGGCCGAGGACCGGCTCCACCTCTCCGCCGAGGGCCACCGCCGGGTCGCCGTCGCCGTCCTCGAGGCACTCGGCCGCCCCGCCGCCCAGGACTGGCGCATCCCGCTGCCCCCCGCCGCCCCGCAGAGCCGCACCGCGAAGCTCGGCGCCGACCTGCGCTGGCTGCGCAGCCACCTCGGCCCGTGGATCGGCCGCCGCCTCACCGGCCGCTCCTCCGGCGACGGCCGCCCGCCCAAGCGCGCCGAGCTGCTCCCGTACGAGGGCTGACCCCGCGGGCCGACCCCGGGAGCCGACCCTGCCGTACCCGCCGTTCCCGCACCGTTCGAGACCAGGAGTACCGACCATGGCCGAGCCGCTGATCGCCGCCGTCGCGGGCAGGGTGCCCGCCGTCGACCCCTCGGCGTTCGTCGCCCCCAACGCGGTCGTCGTCGGCGCGGTCACCGTCGCCGCCCGCGCGGGCATCTGGTACGGCGCGGTGCTGCGCGGCGACGCCGAGACGATCGCCGTCGGCGCCGACACCAACATCCAGGACAACTGCACCCTGCACGCCGACCCCGGCTTCCCGCTGGTGCTCGGCGAGCGGATCTCGGTCGGCCACAACGCGGTGCTGCACGGCTGCACGGTCGAGGACGACGTGCTGGTCGGCATGGGTGCCACGGTGCTCAACGGGGCCCGGATCGGCTCGGGCTCGCTGATCGCCGCCGGTGCGGTGGTCACCCAGGGCACCGAGGTGCCGCCCGGCTCCCTGGTCGCCGGCGTCCCGGCCAAGGTCCGCCGCCCGCTCACCGACGAGGAGCGCGCCGGGATCCGCACCAACGCCGAGGGCTACCTGCTGCTCGCCGAGGCCCACCGCGGCGTCGGCGCCCCGGGGGTCCGGCCGCTCTGAGCCGCCCTCCGACGTGCTGAGCGGCCCGCCAGGACGCAAGCTGGTGATCACCCACAACCAGCGGCGATGCCGGGACGGGCGGAGGCCCGGCGGAGCGGAGGAGCCGTGTTCCAACTGCTGTGGATCCTGCTGATCGGATTCGTCCTCGGCGTCCTGGCCAAGCTGATCCTGCGCGGCCCGCAGGCGATCCCGTGGTGGCTGACCATGCTGCTCGGCGCGGCCGGCGCACTGCTCGGCAACGGCGTCGCCGGCTGGCTCGGCGTCGCGCACACCGGCGGCATCGACTGGACCCGCCACCTGCTGCAGATCGGCTTCGCGGTCGCCCTGGTCGCGGTCGTCGCCCCGATGTGGGAACGCCGGAAGGTCCGCTAGGAGCCGGGGTGGTCGGTCCAAGCGCGCGGGTACCCCCACGCGCCCCTGGACCGACCGCCCCAGCGCTCTGGCCGGCCCGTCCGTCCGGGCCGGGTCAGCCGGTGGTGGTGACGGTGACGGTGGTGAAGCCGAGCGAGCGGAGCAGTCCCTGGAGCATGGCGGTGGTGTTGGTCTCGGCGGTGGCGGTCAGCGCGGTGTCGCGGGCGGCGGTCTGGATCTTCTCGGTCGCCAGGACCTCCAGCCGCTGCTGGTCGCCGGGGTTCCCGGAGAAGAAGTCGCCGATCCGGTCGAACAGCCCGCGCTGCTGCGAGAACACGTAGGAGCGGCGGACGTCCAGGGCGGCGTCGGCCAGCTCGGCGTGCGGCAGGGCGATGGCGGCCGTCCGGCGGTCCGCGGAGACGGTCACCGCGCCCTGCGGCAGCGCCCCGAGGTCGACGTAGGCGCCGACGCTGCCGGTGGCGACGTACAGGGTGCGCTTGCCGAGCAGCTGCGAGGGCAGGAACTTGGCGTCCTGGTCGAGGTCGACGATGACCTGGAAGTTGCCGGTGGCCGCGGTGTAGCGGCTCATGTTCTGGATGGACTTGAGGACGGCGGGTCCGCTGCGGTCGACCTCCCGTTCGGCGAACGGGTTCGGCAGGCCGGGCAGCAGGTCGAGCCCGGCCGCCGCCAGCAGCAGGACGAGGACGGCGGCCAGCGCGACCGGCAGCCCGAAGTACCAGGGCAGCCTGCCGCGTCCGCCGCCGCCCCGGGCGGGCCGCCCGCCCGGGGGTCTGCCGCCCGCCTCGGACTCGTCGTCGTGCTCGGGCGTGCGCTCTGGTGCGGACCGGCGGGCCATTGCGGAACCTCCCTGGGGCGTCGGCGGCGGGCTCGGGTGTCCGGCCCGGCCCGCGGATCCTTCCCCCGATCCGGAGTTCGATTCAGACGGCCCAGGGCGGGTTGACGACCGAGCCGTCGGGGAGGATCGCCCGCAGCCCGGCCGTGGTGGTGACCCAGGCGGCGGCGGGCCCCGGCCCGGGGTTGTCCACCTTCAGCCGGCTGCCGGCCGGGACGACGACGGTGTCGCCCGGCGCGAGGACGGTGGCCTCGCCGTCGAGGGTCACGGTCGGCGCGCCGTCGAGCAGGTGCAGCACCTCCTCGCCGCTGACGGTGTGCTCCACGCCGGTGGTGCCGGCGGGGACGTCGAGCCGCCAGCTGCGGAGCAGGTCGGCGCCGGTGGCGGCGGAGGCGTACGAGGTGAAACGGGCACCATGCAGGTCGAACACGGTGGCGTGGTCGGGTCGGACGACTGGCACAGCTGTCTCCTTGGCATGCGGAAGGTCAGTTCGCTTGACTATATGATCAATCAGCTTGACGATTTCGTCAAGCGACTGGACTTCTTTGGGAGGTCGATGTGCCCTCGGTACCGACGAACCGTCAAGCACCTAGACTGACCGCCATGGACGAGCCCGCCGCCCGCGCCCTGCCGCCCCTGGTCCTCGGCCTGGCCGCCGACCTGGTCCGCAGCATCGACGACGGCGTCCGGGCCCGCGGCTTCGACGACCTGCGGCCCGCGCACGGCTTCGCCTTCGTCCGGCTCGCCCCCGACGGCGCCACCGTCGGCGAACTCGCCGAGCACCTCGGCGTGACCAAGCAGGCGGCCAGCCAGATGGTCGAGGAACTCGTCCGCAAGGGGTACGTCGAACGGCACCCGCACCCCGCCGACGCCCGTGCCCGGCTGGTCGTCCTCACCGAGCGCGGCTGGGCCTGCACCCGCGCCGCCGACGAGGCCGCCGCCGACGCCGTCCGCCCCTGGCGGGAGGCGCTCGGCGAGCAGCGCCTGCACCGGCTCACCGCCGACCTCGCCGCCCTCGGCCCCAGCGGCCGCATCCGGCCGGTGTGGTGACGGCGGCCGTCCGCGGCGGCGCGCCCCCGGCCGTCAGGCCACGCGGATCGGGCCCCGGCTGACGCGGGGGGCCTCCTGGAGGGCGGCCACCGGGGAGACCGAGGCGCGCCACAGCCGGGCCGCCGACCAGAGCGAGGCGACCAGCAGCAGTCCGTTCCGGGCGACGATCACCAGGGTCGGCTGCCAGCCGCCCTTGATCATCGCGTCGAAGAAGAGCGGGTAGTCGACGGTGGTGACCCCGACGGCGAGCAGGATAACCACCGCCACCGGGCGCTGCGAGGACCCCCGCACCGTCAGGCAGACCGCGGCCAGCCCGATCAGCCAGATCAGGTACTGCGGGCTGATCACCCGGCTGGTCACGGTGAACAGCAGCACCGCGGTCAGCGCCGCGTCGTACGGCAACGCCGGGTTCCACCGCCTGGCCCGGAAGCGCCACAGCAGCAGCCAGCCGAAGGCCAGCGCCGTCAGCACCAGCGACACCCGGGCCACCAGGTCGACGTGCGGGCCGAGGAACTCCAGCGAGCCGTAGTGCATCTCCACCTCGCCCGGCCAGCCCAGCTCCCGGGCCACGTGCAGCACGCTGCCGCCGAGCGACTCGATCTCCACGCCCCGGCCGCGCTGCGCGGTCAGGAAGTCCATCGCGCCGTCGAACAGGGTGGCCATCACCAGCAGCAGCGCCGCCGCCGACAGGCACATCCCCGTCCACGCCTGCCGGGTCCCCTTGCCGCGCGGCGCGCCCAGCACCACCAGGGCCGGCCACACCTTCACCATCGCGCCGATCCCGGCCAGCGCCCCGCCCGCCCGCGGCCGGCTCGGCATCAGCAGCAGGGCGGCCATCGCCAGTGCCGTCACCGGCAGGTCGTAGCGGCCGTACGGCAGGCCGAGCAGCAGCGGCAGGGAGAGCGCCCACATCCAGGCGCCCGCCGTCGACCGCCCCCGGTGCACCCCGCCGTTGCGGCGCAGCGAGACCCGGACCAGCGCGGCCTGGGTGACCGCGTCGGTGAGCAGCATCAGCAGCGCGAAGGCCTGCAGGTAGGTGAGGAAGGGCAGCAGCCCGGGGGCCAGCATGGCGAGCGCCGCGCCGGGCGGGTACTGCCAGGTCACGTCGCCGACCGGGAAGTGGCCGTCGCTGAGGACCAGGAACCAGTGGTAGTAGGTGCGGTGCACCTCGATCGCCTGCTCGGCCTTGCCGGAGCGGAGCATGCCGATCATGACGAGGCGGGAGGCGATCCAGTACCCGGCCAGGGCGAGCGCCTCGCGGGGCCAGGTCGTGGGCCGCGTCCAGCGGAACGGCCCGCCCAGGGGCATTCCCCACTGGGTGACCGGGGTCGGGGCCTGAGCCACCATCGCCTCCACGGAGAAAGCTTCGAGTGCCTGTGATCTATCTCATACCAGACAAATCGAGTCGGGTAATCACGGTGAAACCGTGTGTCACCGACCGTCAGCACAACGCGCCACGCCGCCCCCAGGACACGGCCCGACCCGATCCGGCAGGCCGTACCTGCCAGAATGCAGGGCGTACCAGGAGGAACCCCGGGAGAAGGTGGCAGGCCCCGTGACCATGCCGGTCGAACGCAAGATCGCCGAAGAGCTGGGCGTCCGCGAAGGGCAGGTGAAGGCGGCCGTCGACCTGCTCGACGGCGGCGCGACCGTTCCCTTCGTCGCCCGCTACCGCAAGGAGGCCACCGGCGCACTCGACGACGCCCAGCTGCGCACCCTCGAGGAACGGCTGCGCTACCTGCGCGAACTGGAGGAGCGGCGCACCGCCGTCCTGGAGTCCGTCGAGGCCCAGGGCAAGCTGGACGACGCGCTGCGCGCCCAGATCCTCGCCGCCGACTCCAAGGCCCGCCTGGAGGACATCTACCTGCCCTTCAAGCCCAAGCGGCGCACCAAGGCCCAGATCGCCCGCGAGGCCGGCCTGGAGCCGCTCGCCGACACCCTGCTCGCCGACCCCTCGCAGGACCCGGCCGCGCTCGCCGCCGGGTACCTGGGCGAGGCCGTCGCCGACACCGCGGCCGCCCTGGACGGCGCCCGCGCGATCCTGGTCGAGCGCTTCGGCGAGGACGCCGACCTGGTCGGCTCGCTCCGCGAGCGGATGTGGACCAGGGGCCGCCTGGTCGCCGCCGTCCGCGAGGGCAAGGAGCAGGACGGCGCCAAGTTCGCCGACTACTTCGACTTCGCCGAGCCGTTCACCAAGCTGCCCTCGCACCGCATCCTCGCCATGCTGCGCGGCGAGAAGGAGGAGGTCCTCGACCTCGACCTCTCCCCCTACGACGGCGAGGACGGCGACCTGCCCGGCGAGAACGACTACGAGCAGCGGATCGCCGCCCGCTTCGCCATCGCCGACCGCGGCCGCCCCGCCGACAAGTGGCTCACCGACACCGTCCGCTGGGCCTGGCGCACCCGCATCCTCGTCCGGCTCGGCATCGACCTGCGCACCCGGCTGCGCCAGGAGGCCGAGGACGAGGCCGTCCGGGTCTTCGCCGCCAACCTGCGCGACCTGCTGCTCGCCGCCCCCGCCGGCACCCGCGCCACCATGGGCCTCGACCCGGGCTTCCGCACCGGCGTCAAGGTCGCCGTCGTCGACGCCACCGGCAAGGTCGTCGCCCACGACACGATCTACCCGCACCAGCCCGCCAACAAGTGGGACGCCGCGCTCGCCACCCTCGCCGCCCTCGCGAAGAAGCACGCCGTCGACCTGGTCGCGATCGGCAACGGCACGGCCTCGCGGGAGACCGACAAGCTCGCCGAGGACCTGATCAAGCGCCACCCCGACCTCGGCCTCACCAAGGTCATGGTCTCCGAGGCCGGCGCCTCCGTGTACTCCGCCTCGGCCTTCGCCTCGCAGGAACTGCCCGGCCTGGACGTCTCCATCCGCGGCGCCGTCTCCATCGCCCGCCGACTCCAGGACCCGCTCGCCGAGCTCGTCAAGATCGACCCCAAGTCGATCGGCGTCGGCCAGTACCAGCACGACCTCAGCGAGGTGAAGCTCTCCCGCTCGCTGGACGCCGTCGTCGAGGACTGCGTCAACGCCGTCGGCGTCGACGTCAACACCGCCTCCGCGCCGCTGCTCACCCGGGTCTCCGGCGTCACCGGCACCCTCGCCGACAACATCGTCGCCCACCGCGACGCCAACGGCCCCTTCCGCACCCGGCGCGCCCTCAAGGACGTCGCCCGGCTCGGCCCCAAGGCCTTCGAACAGTGCGCCGGCTTCCTGCGGATCCCCGGCGGAGACGACCCGCTGGACGCCTCCGCCGTGCACCCCGAGGCCTACCCCGTCGTCCGCCGCATCCTCGCCGCCACCGGCGGCGACCTGCCCGCACTGATCGGCAACGGCTCCGTGCTGCGCTCGCTGCGCCCGGCGGACTTCGCCGACGACACCTTCGGCGTCCCGACCGTCACCGACATCCTCGGCGAGCTCGACAAGCCCGGCCGCGACCCCCGCCCCGCCTTCAAGACCGCCACCTTCAAGGAGGGCGTCGACAAGATCGGGGACCTCGAGGTCGGCATGGTGCTGGAGGGCGTCGTCACCAACGTCGCCGCCTTCGGCGCCTTCGTGGACGTCGGCGTCCACCAGGACGGCCTGGTGCACGTCTCCGCGCTGTCCAAGACCTTCGTCAAGGACCCGCGGGACGTCGTCAAGCCCGGCGACATCGTCCGCGTCAAGGTCACCTCGGTCGACGTGCCGCGCAAGCGCATCGGCCTGACGCTGCGCCTCGACGACGACACCGCACCCCGCTCCGGCGGCGGCGGCGACCGCGCGGAGCGCGGCGACCGCGGCGACCAGCGCGGTGGCGGCGACCGCGGGGGCTCCCGCCCGCCCCGCCAGGACCGCCGCGGCGGCAGCCGCGAGCAGCCGCCGGTGGTCAACTCCGCGATGGCCGACGCCCTCCGCCGGGCGGGCCTGACCCGGTAGGGCGCGTCCTCGAAGGGCAGCCGGGTGGTTGATCCAGGGGCGCGGACGCCTGTGGGGGTGCGGGGGCAACCCCGCACCCCCGGCGGGCACCCGTGTCGGGGCGCGTGCGGCCGCCCGCTATCCTCCCCAGGTCATCCATGATCGCCGGGGAGGAAACCCATGGGCCGCCGCCGCGCCCTGCTCACCGCTCTTGCCGTCGCAGCCGCCGTCACCACGGGCTGCGCATCGAAGGCCGAACCGTCCGCCGCGCCCGTCGCGGTGGCTCCGGCCGCCGCCACGCCGGGCTCCGCCGCCCCCGCCACCCCGTCCCCCGCCGCTGCCCCGGCCGACACCGAGATCCCCGACGGCTACGACGGGACCCGCGACGCCGCCGCCGACATCAAGGCCGCGCTCGCCCTCTCCGCGACCGACCACCGCCAGGTGCTGCTCGACTTCGGAGCGGACTGGTGCCCGGACTGCCACGTCCTCGACAAGCTGTTCCGCGCCGGCCAGGTCGCACCGCTGCTCCACGGCGACTACCGGGTGGTCGCCGTCGACGTCGGCCAGTTCGACCACAACCTCGACCTCGCCGCCCGCTACGTCGACCTGCAGCGGAGCGGCATCCCCGCCCTGGTCGTGCTCGCCCCCGACGGCACCGTCCGCACCGCCACCAACGACGGCTCCTTCTCCAACGCCCGCTCGATGGACGCCGCCGGGGTCGCCGCCTTCCTCAAGCGCTGGTCCGCGAAGTGACGCTCCGCGTCCGGTCCGCCGCCGTCCTCGGCGCGGCGCTCCTGCTGCCGCTCGGCTGCGCCGGGCCGGGCCGGACGGAGGCCGCGCCGTCGGGCCGCTACACCGGCGGCGGCGTCACGGTCGAACTCCGGCTGGACGCCGCCGGCGCGTCGCCCCGGCTCCTGCGGGCCACCTTCACCCCGCAAGAGCCGGGCTTCCACCTCTACAGCGTCGACCTGCCCGACGGGGGAGTCTCCGGGCTCGGCATCCCCACCAGGCTCGGGCTCAACGGCTCGCTCGCCGCGGCCGGCGCGCCGACGGCCGACCGGCCGCTGCTGACCGTCAGCCCGTCCGGCCTCGGCGTCGCCCTGCCGGTCTACCCGGACGGGCCGGTGACCCTCACCGTGCCGGTCCGCGGCACCGGCACGGGCCCGGCCGGAGCCGTGATCAGCTACGGCGCCTGCAGCGCGCAGCGCTGCCTCGTTCCCGTCGTGCGGCAGGTCGTCCCGCTCGACCCGTCCTGAGGCCGGGGCGGCCCGAGGCACCGGGGCGGCCCCGGGCCGGGGTGCGGCCGGGAGCGGGGCGCGGTCAGCCGCGGGCCGCGCGGGACTCCACCGCGAGGGCCACCAGTTCGCCCCACCAGGCCTCCCGGCCGCGCACCAGCAGGCGCTGGGCCTCCTCGGCGGGCATCGCCCGTACCTCGACGACCTGTTCGCCGTCGTCGGGGTTGGTCGGCAGGGAGTCCACCACCACCTCGGCCCAGCCCCACAGCCAGGCCTTCTCGGGGTGGGGCTGCCACGGCCGGTACGGCTCCGGGGCGTCGGTGACGGCGTGGTGGTGGCCGATCCAGACCGGCGGGGAGAGCAGCCGCGCCCCCGCCTCCTCGCGCAACTCCCGCTCCAGGCAGGATTCCACCGTCTCGGCCGCCTCACGGGTGCCGCCCGGCAGGAACCAGTGCCCGCGGGCGTCCCTGCAGAGCACCACCCCGCCTTCGGTGAAGCCCACCAGATGGATGTTGGTGATCAGTTCGTCCGGCGGGAGCTCCGTCGAGAACTGCGCGTCGATACCGCCCCACGCCCACCGCTGCGGGGCGTGCAGGTGCGGGAACCGGGCCGCCAGGGCCGCGAGTTCCCCTGCTCTGTCCGTGGTGTCCGTCATTGATCGATCCTAGTCCGCCGACCGCCCCGCCGATGCGCGTTCGGGCACGCGTCTACCGGAAGGGTGAGCCGTCGTTCAAGGACCGTGCGCGGGCGCACGGGCCCGGACGTGCGAAGGCCCGCCGGACGCCCGCGCCGAGGCGGCGGGGGCGAACGGCGGGCCGGAGCGGGGCCCGGTGGGCCTTACTCGACGATGCCGGACTTGGCGATGGTGATCTTGGCCGAGGTGCGGCCGCTGTCCGAGCCCTTGGACTCGATGAGCTTGACGATGTCCAGGCCCTCGACGACCTCGCCGAAGACGACGTGCTTGCCGTCCAGCCAGCTGGTGACGACGGTGGTGATGAAGAACTGCGAGCCGTTGGTGTTGCGGCCGGCGTTCGCCATCGAGAGCAGGCCCGGGCGGTCGTGCTTCAGCTTGAAGTTCTCGTCCTCGAACTTCGCGCCGTAGATGCTCTTGCCACCGGTGCCGTTGTGGTTGGTGAAGTCACCACCCTGCAGCATGAAGTTCGGGATGACGCGGTGGAAGCCGGAGCCCTCGTAACCGAAGCCGTTCTGGCCGGTGGCGAGCTCGCGGAAGTTCTGAGCGGTCTTGGGGACGACATCGTCGTACAGCTTGAAGACGATGCGACCGGCCGGCTCATCGTTGATCGTGATGTCGAAGAAAACGTTCGAAGCCATGGGGGAATCATGGCACGGACCGGGGCCGGAGGCCGACAGCACCCGGTGTCGGCGCCCGCATCCGCCGGTCGGCGCCCCGTTCCGGCCCCTGCCCGGGCGTGTCACCAGGCGGCCTCCCGGTAGTCCTTGAGGAACACGCCCGACACCGGTGCGCCGGACTCGCCGCGGACGATCGGGTCGTAGATCCGGGCGGCGCCGTCGACGATGTCCAGCGGGGTGCGGAAGCCCGCGGCCGCCTTGCGGGCCTTGACCGGTGCGGGCGTCTCGTCGGTGATCCAGCCGGTGTCGACGGCGCACAGGTGGACGCCCTGCTTGGCGAGTTCCGCCGCACTGGTGCGGGTCAGCATGTTGAGCGCGGCCTTGGCCATGTTGGTGTGCGGATGGTCGGGCGTCTTGTTGCGGACGGCGAACCGGCCCTCCACGGCGGTGACGTTGACGATGTAGCGGTTGCGGTGCGGCGAGGCGAGCAGCAGCGGCAGCAGCCGGTCGCAGAGCAGCGCCGGGGCGACCGCGTTGACCAGCTGGACCTCCAGCAGCTCCGCCGGGTCCAGCGAACCGAGCTTCGCCGACCAGGAGTTGTGATCCGAGGTGTCCGGCAGCAGCCCGGCCTCGTCGGCCCGCTGCGCCGGGATCGCCGGGAGCGGGCCCGGGCGGGCGGGTCCGCCGGCGGACTCCAGCTCGGCGGTGGGCCAGGCCGGGGCGAGCGCGGGCATCGGGCTGAAGCCCGGGGCGTGCAGCACGCGGGCCCCCTCCGGCAGCGCGGCCTGCTCGCCGGCGGTGAGCAGCGCGTACGCCTCCGGGGGCCGCCGTATGGTCTGCGCGGCGTTGTTGACCAGGATGTCCAGCGGCCGGCCCTCGGCGTGGAGCTGCTCGCAGAGGCCGAGGACCTGGCGCGGGTCGCGCAGGTCGATGCCGACCACCCGCAGCCGGTCGAACCAGTCGGCGCTGTCGGCGGCGGCGCGGAAGCGGCGCAGGGTGTCGCCGGGGAAGCGGCTGGTGACGGTGAGGTCGGCGCCGTCGCGGAGCATCATCAGGGCGAGCTGGAAGCCGATCTTCACCCGGCCGCCGGTGAGCAGGACGCGGCGCCCGCGCAGGTCGGTGCCCAGGGCGCGGCGGGCGGTGTTGTCGGCGGCGCAGCCCGGGCAGAGCCGGTGGTAGAACGCATCCATTTGTCGATACGAAGACTTGCAGACGTAGCAGTGGTGGGAGCGGGCCAGGTCGCCGATCGGCCCGGTGCGCTCCGGCAGGGCCAGCGGGGCGTCCTCGCGGCGGTCGGGGGCGCCGGTGGCGGTGCGGGCGACCAGCGCGCTGTCGGAGAGCCGGGCGGCGTCCAGGGCGTGCTGGCGGCGCCGGCGGCGGCCCTCGCGGATCATCTCGCTGGCGGTCTTCTCGGCCCGGACCCGGACGGGGTGGTCCGCGGGCAGCCGGCGCAGCCGCGTCACGGTGTGTTCCCAGGCCGCGAGATCATCCTCGGAAAGCTCGGTGGTCAGCGTTGGCACGGCCCCTCCGTTCGGGCTAGGTCGGCGGCCCGGCGGCGGTCGCGGGGCTCGCGGGAACACCGCCCGGGCCGCCGGCACTCCGGCCGCCCCGGCGGTGCTCGGAGCCTAGCGAGCACCTCTGTCAGCCCGGAATCGAATAACCGGCGGCGGAGGCCCGCGCACGGGCGGCCCGGCCCGGCGCCCCGCGCTCCGTCACCAGGTGGGCGCGGGAACGGTCATGATGCCGAGCGTGCCGCCGGCCGGGAAGAGCCCGGCCCGGACGACGGTGAGGAACAACGGGCCGAGCAGGCCGAGCAGCCGCTCGGTGCGCTCGGCACCGAGGGCCTCCCACGGGGCGGCGGCGAGTTCGTCCGTGAGCCGTTCCACCTCGTTGCGGCCGGCCAGCCCCGCCTCCGTGGCACGGCCCCCGGCGTCCACCCAGCCGCGGGTGGCCAGCCGTTCGGCGGCGGCCGCCCACTCCTCGCCCGTCCAGCCGCGGCCGGCGAAGTCCGGTACGGCGACCGCCCCGGTGGCGGCGAGCGAGACCAGGGACTCGCACGGGTCCAGGCCCGCCGCCTGCAGGGCCGTGAGGTGGCCGTCGCCGCGGTGCTCGCGGAGCACGGTGGCGGCGTGCCAGATCGCCAGGTGCGGCTCCTCGGGCCAGCGGAGCGCGGCGTTGGCGGCGGCCAGCGGGCGGCCCGCCGTGACGGCGGACTCGGCGGCGGCGCGGGCGAGTTCGGCGGCCTCGCCGAGGTCGGGCAGGCCCGCTCCGTGGAGCAGGCCGCGGTAGAAGGCGTCCACCCCGCGCAGCCGGGCGGCGAGCACCTCCTCGGGCGTGGCCACCGACCAGGCTGCGGGCACGTGCTCGGCCACCGCGGCGGGGCTGAAGCTGTAGCAGACCGCGGTGGCGAGTTCGGCACTGGCGGCGCCGAACGGGGCCGCCCGCCAGGCGAAGTAGCTGGGCCAGCGGGTGGCGGTGTCGTACCCGAGCGCCGCGGCCTCGGCGAACGCCTCGGGGGCGTAGTAGAGGACGGCGTGCAGCGGTTCGAGGTGGTGCCAGGCACGGCGCGGAAGGGCGCGGTCGAGCGGCATGCGCGAGGGTCTCCCTGGGTCGTGGTGCGGCCGGTGATCGAAAAGCGCAGCCCATGATGCACCAGGGATGTGAGGTGGCGTCAGGTGTCGGACGGCCGTGGAACGCGGGGGGGGCGGGGGGGGGGGGGGGGGGTGGGGGGGGGGGGGGGGGCGTGGAGGCTCCGCCGGGGCCGCCGGGCCCGGGAGGGGGGTGGGGAGGGCCGGACTCAGCCCCGGTACTGCGCGAAGATCTTGGAGAACTCGTAGGGGCTCTGGCTGATGTTGGTGCACTTGTAGAGCGCGCCGGTGCACGCGTTGGCGTCCCGGCCCGTCTCCCAGAAGGACAGCATGCCGAGGTGGTGCTGCTGGGCGAAGGCCACCAACTGCCGTGCGTCGTCCTGGTTGTAGATGCCGTGGTCGTCGTTCTCGCCGAGCATCGGGGTGACGCCGGTCATCGCCCACAGCTGGGCGTCCGTCTTGGCCGGGTACAGGCCGGCGAGCTGGTCGCGGGTGGACTGGGCGGCCTGCACGGCGTCGGTGCCGTAGTCGGTGGCGGGCCGGTTGTAGTCCATCGCCATGACGTTCACCAGGTCGACGGCCACCCCGGCGTCGCGGGCCGCGCGGACCACGGAGACGCCCTCGGCGGTGAGGCCCTCGGGCAGCACCGGCAGGGTGAAGGAGACCTTCAGGCCCGGGTGCGCCTGCTGCAGCTTGGCGAGGGCGGCGC
Organism: Kitasatospora arboriphila; assembly: GCF_039528095.1. NCBI lineage: Bacteria > Bacillati > Actinomycetota > Actinomycetes > Kitasatosporales > Streptomycetaceae > Kitasatospora > Kitasatospora arboriphila. Next base: position 37,446 of record NZ_BAAALD010000057.1, on the reverse strand, counting down.
CGCGGCGGGCGTTGGCGGCGGTGTCGGGCACGGCCGCGCCCTCGATGTCGAAGTCGACGTAGGTGAGGCCGTAGGCCTTGACCACGGCGTCGTACTCGGCGAAGAGCGAGTCCACCGTCGAGCAGGCCTGGGCGAGTTCGGTGCCGGAGGCGCCGCCGAAGGAGACCTTGACGTCGCCGCCGGCCGCGCGGATCGCGTCGATCTGGTCCTTGCCCCAGCCGGTGCGCGGGTCGTAGGCGTTGAACCAGCTGGCCTTGCAGCCGACCGAGGTCACGAAGGCCAGGGTGAAGGACTTCAGGTTGCCGGCGCTCGCCATCGCGGTCAGCGACGGGGTCGGCCAGGCGCCCATGTCGACGTACGGGGCGACCGGGACGGCCACCGCGGGGCCGGTCGGCGTCGAGGTCGGGGTGGACGTCGGCGTCGGGGTGGGCGTCGGGGTGGGCGTGGCGGTGGGCGTCGGCGTGGTGGTGCCGGTCGGCGTCGGCGTCGGGGTGCCGCCGGGGCCGGAGAGGACGACGTCGTCGGCGAGGTAGGCGCCCTGGCCGTACCAGCCGTGCAGGTAGACCGTGACGCTGGTGGTGGCGGCGCCGGTGGTGAACGAGGTGCTCAGCTGCTGCCAGTTGCTGCCGCCGGGCGTCCAGGTGGCCGGGTCGGTGACGCCGTTGCCGGTGGCGCCGAGGTAGACGTACTGGCCCTGCACCCAGGCGGAGAGGCTGTAGGTGGTGTTCGGCTGCACGGAGACCGTCTGGGTGCACTGGGCGGTGTCGCTGTTGGAGGCCGCCCCGCGCAGCGCGTAGGTGCCGCTGTGCGCACCGGTGTTGACCACCGAGCCGGTACCGGCGGAGCAGGTCCAGGGGCTCGCCGAACCGCTCTCCAGGCCGGGGTTGGCGAGCAGGTTGGCGGCGGCCGCGTCGGCGCCGGAGGCGAGGACGGTCAGGCCGCCGGCGGCGAGGGCGGCCGCGCAGGCGGCGGCGGCGATGCGGCTCGTGCGGCGGGCGGCGTGGCGGTGGAGCGCGCGTGGCATGGGGGAGGGCCTTTCGGGACGTGGCCCGCCGCCCGCGCGGATCGTGGGGGAGCGCGGGGCGGGGGCCGGGGGTCGAGGGGCGGCGCCGCTCACAAAATGGACTAGACCATCTGGGCGCGTCAACCCTCCCGGCGGCGCCCGGACAAGGTTTACGGCACGCTTAAGGTCCGCCGGAGCCGTCGTGGCTGACGGCCCGTCGGGTGTCGGCTTGACCTCGAGTGCACTCCAACCGGCAGGCTTGCACCGCGACCGGATCACCACCGAACCACCACCGCAGGAGGAACAGATGCGTACCACCGTGCTCGGCACCGGCGGCCCCGAGGTCGGCGTGGTCGGCCTGGGCTGCATGGGCATGACCTGGGCCTACGACCCCAGCGGCCGTGACGACGAGACCTCCGTCGAGGTCGTCCGCGGCGCGCTGGACCTCGGGGTCACCCTGATCGACACCGCCGACATCTACGGCCCGTACGACAACGAGGAACTGGTCGGCCGCGCACTCGCCGGCCCGTACCGGGAGCGCGCCGTGCTGGCCACCAAGGTCGGCCTGGTGCCCGGCACCGGCGGCGCGCGGGTCGGCAACGACGGACGCCCCGAGCACGTGCGGAAGGCGATCGACGACAGCCTCCGCCGGCTCGGCACCCACCACGTCGACCTCTACCAGCTGCACCGCGTCGACCCGCAGGTGCCGATCGAGGAGACCTGGGGCGCGCTCGCCGAGGCCGTCGCGGCCGGTAAGGTGCGGCAGATCGGCCTGTCCGAGGTCACCGTCGAACAGATCCGGCGGGCCCAGGCCGTCCACCCGGTGGCGTCCGTGCAGTCCGAGCTCTCGCTCTGGACGCGCGACGCCCTCGCCGAGGTGCTGCCCTACACCGAGGCCAACGGCATCTCCTTCCTGCCGTTCTCGCCGCTCGGCCGCGGCTTCCTCGCCGGCCGGTTCTCCTCCGCGGGCGACCTGCCGGCGGACGACTGGCGGGCCACCCTGCCGCGGTTCCAGGCCGAGGCGCTGGAGGCCAACCTGGCGCTGGTCGCGAAGGTCAAGGAGATCGCCGGGCGGACGGGCGCCACGACCGCCCAGGTGGCGCTCGCCTGGGTGCTCGCCCAGGGCCGGCTGGTCATCCCGATCCCCGGCACCAAGACGCCGAAGTACCTGGCGGACAACGCCGCTTCGGCCGAGGTCCGGCTCACCGTCGAGGACCTCGCCGAACTCGACGCCCTGCCCGCCCCGGTCGGCGACCGCTACTGAGGATCGGGCCTGAGGCACCTCAGGGGCGCCGGGAGGCGCCCCCACGCGCCCCTTGCGGTGTGCCCTTCAGGCGGTGTGCTCCATCACCCAGATCAGCTTGCGGCCGGTCTCGGAGGGGGCGGTGACCAGGGCCTCGTCCACGCGGTCGAGCCGGAAGCCGAGCTTGCGCGGGACGGCCGCGCTGGCGGTGTTCGCCTCGTCGCAGTGGATCTCCACCCGCTCGACGCCCGGCAGCGCCAGTGCGGCCTCGGCGAGCGCCCGTGCGCCCTCCGTGGCCAGGCCGCGGCCGGTGTGCCCGACGCCCACCCAGTAGCCGATCTCCAGGGCGCCCGGCCCGATCCGCCCGTGCAGGCCGAACGCGCCGATCACCTCGCCCGGATCGGCGTCCGGCGCGAGCACGTACATGAAGTCGGTGCCCGCGTCCCAGACCTCCTCGCCGGCGCGGGACATCTCGATGCTGTGCTCCATGCTGGGCGCCGCCTTCGCCCACGGCATCCACGGGCGCAGGTGTTCCAGGTTGGCGCGGACGGCCTCGTTGAGCGCGGCCGCGTCCGCGACCCGGCGGCGGCGGAGCGACGCGCCGAGCGGCAGCGGCAGGAGCTCCGGCGGGCGGGCGGCGGACACCGGACGCGGGCCGGTGTCAGGAACGTCGGCAGTGTGGTTCATGACAAGGATTATCGGCGCAGGCCAGCGGCGCCTTCAACGGCTTTCCCGGCGCGCCGGACCCGGCGGGCGCCGGTTTCCGGCCGACGCCCGCCACTGGCGTCACATCCGCACCAAGACCTCCTCCAGCCCCTTGCGTCGCAGGTCCGGGACCCGCGCGCCCTCCGCCGGGTAGCCGACCGGGATCACGTACGCCGCCCGCTCCTCGGCGGGCCGCTCGCACACCTCGTTCAGGAAGCGCATCGGGCTCGGCGTGTGCGTCAGCGTCGCCAGCCCGGCCTGGTGCAGTGCCGCGAGCAGCAGCCCGACCGCGATCCCCACCGACTCCTTGGTGTAGTACGGCCGCGGCGTGTCCGGGCCCTTGTGGACCTCGAAGACCACGATCACCGCCGGCGCGTCCTCCAGGAACGGCTTGCGCCAGTCGGTGCCCAGCGGGGCCAGCGCCGCCAGCCATTCCGGCGAGGCCCGGCGGGCGTAGAACTCGCGCTCCTCCGCCTCCGCGGCCTCCCGCAGCCGCCGCTTGCGCGCCGGATCGGTGACCACCACGAAGCGCCACGGCTGGACGTGCGCCCCGCTCGGCGCCGTCGACGCGGTGCGCACCGCCCACTCCACCACCCCGTCCGGCAGCGGACGGGCGGCGAAGTCCCGGACGGTGCGCCGCTGCGCCATCACGTCGTGGAACGACCTGCAGCGGTCCGCGGCCTCGTGGGCCGGTACCGCCATCGGGACCAGCGGCACGGTCGGGTGGACCGCGCCCGGTGCTGATGATTCGTCAACCATGCCTGCCAGCAGAGCACACGGCCGCCCGGTGGTACAGACCTCCTGCCGGCGCGGCCCGTGCCGTCAGAGCTCGCGGACCCGGCCGCCCTCGACCACCAGCCGCCGGTTCACCGTGACCGCCTCCAGCATCCGGCGGTCGTGCGTCACCAGCAGCAGCGTCCCGGTGTACGAGGCCAGTGCCGATTCCAACTGCTCGATCGCCGGCAGGTCCAGGTGGTTGGTCGGCTCGTCCAGCACCAGCAGGTTCACCCCGCGGGCCTGCAGCAGCGCCAGCGCCGCCCTGGTCCGCTCGCCCGGCGACAGGGTGCCCGCCGGACGCAGCACGTGCACCGCCTTCAGCCCGAACTTGGCCAGCAGCGTGCGCACCTCCTCGTCGGTGAGCTCCGGCACCGCCGCCGCGAACGCGTCCGACAGCGGCTCGTCCCCGAGGAACAGCCCACGGGCCTGGTCGACCTCGCCGACCACCACGCCCGAACCCAGCGCGGCACTGCCGCCGTCCAGGTCGAGCCGGCCCAGCAGGGCGGCCAGCAGCGTGGACTTGCCCGCGCCGTTCGCCCCGGTGATCGCCACCCGGTCCGCCCAGTCGATCTGCAGGTCCACCGGCCCGAAGGAGAAGTCGCCGCGCCGCGCGGTCGCACCGCGCAGGGTGGCCACCACGGCGCCGGAGCGCGGCGCGGTGGCGATCTCCATCCGCAGCTCCCACTCCTTGCGCGGCTCCTCGACCACGTCCAGCCGCTCGATCATGCGCTGCGTCTGCCGGGCCTTCGAGGCCTGCTTCTCCGTCGACTCCGCGCGGGTCGCCCGCGCCTTCTTGTCGTTGTCGCCGCCCTTGCGGCGGGCGTTGCGGACACCGTGCTCCATCCAGTTGCGCTGCATCTGCGCGCGGGCCTCCAGCGAGGCCTTGGTGTCCGCGTAGTCCTCGTACTGCTCGCGGGCGTGCCGGCGGGCCACCGCCCGCTCCTCCAGGTACGCCTCGTAGCCGCCGCCGTACAGGTTGACCTGCTGCTGGTGCAGGTCCAGCTCCAGCACCCGGGTCACCGTCCGGGCCAGGAACTCGCGGTCGTGGCTGATCAGCACCGTGCCCGCGCGCAGCCCCTTCACGAAGGACTCCAGCCGCTCCAGGCCGTCCAGGTCGAGGTCGTTGGTCGGCTCGTCCAGCAGGAAGACGTCGTAGCGCGACAGCAGCAGCGAGGCCAGGCCGGCCCGGGCCGCCTGGCCGCCGGAGAGCGCCGTCATCGGCAGGTCCAGCGAGACCTTCAGGCCGAGCTGGTCGGCGACCTCCTCGGCGCGCTCCTCCAGGTCCGCGCCGCCGAGGTCCAGCCAGCGGTCCAGGGCCACCGCGTACTCGTCGTCCGCGCCGGGACGGCTCTCCACCAGGCCCTCGGTGGCCTCGTCCAGGGCGGCCTGCGCGGCCGCCACACCCGTCCGCCGGGCCAGGAAGTCCCGGACCGACTCGCCGGGGCGGCGCTCCGGCTCCTGCGGCAGGTGCCCGACGTTCGCGGTCGGCGGGCTCAGCCGCAGCGCACCGCCCTCCGGGGTGTCCAGGCCGGCCAGCAGGCGCAGCAGCGTCGACTTGCCCGCCCCGTTCACCCCGACCAGGCCGATCACGTCGCCGGGCGCGACGACCAGGTCGAGCCCGGCGAAGAGGGTGCGCTCGCCGTGGCCGGCAGCGAGGTCCTTGACTACGAGAGTGGCGCTCATGATGCGCCGATTCTAGGCCGCCCGGGCCGTGGCCCCGGCCCGGGCGGCGGTGACCGCCGCGGTCAGGAGCTCTGCACCGGGCTGATCTCGAAGAGCCCGCACACCCGCAGGTGGTACGGGACCAGCATCTGCTGGGTGCTGGCCGGCGGGTACACCCCGAGGTAGGTCGAGGTCGTCCGGCAGCTCGGGACGACACCCGGGTCGTTGGTGCGGATCGTCGCCACCGCGGTGCGGGCCGGCGCGAGCACCACCGTGCTCACCGGGACACCGTTGTGGGTGGCCGGCGCACCGATCATGGCGTGGCCGGTCGTGAGCACGCTGACACCGGGGTAACCGCGCAGCGCACAGGAGTGGGTGGAGGTGTTGGTGAACTCCACCGGGTAGAGGAAGGACCCCGCGGCGCCCTGCGGGCTGCCGACGGCCAGGTACAGGTCGCCGGCCTGACAGGTCGGGGTCGCGGGTGCGGCCTGGACGCTCTGCGCGGCGGCGACCGCCCCGCCCGCGGCGAGCAGGGCGGCGGCGGAACCGAGGGCCAGGGTGCGCTTGCCGAATCGAATCATGACGTCCCCCGTCCGGGACCGGGCAGGCACTGTCTGCAGACCTGCCCACACCCCAGGAGACGCAGAACCGTACGGAAACGGTTCTACCGGCAGGGGTGTGTCCGGACCCGCCGGCCGGCCACAGCAGCCGTCGCGGCCACCACGGGGACGAGCACGAGTGCCGTCCGGCTTCCTTCCGCATCGGCGAGGTGCGCGAACACGGCTGCCCCTGCGGCACCGCCGGCCAGGTCGACGGTACTGAGCCAGGACATGGTCTCGGTGACCTGCCCGGCCGGGGCCAGATCACCTCCGGTGGTGCGCAGAAGGGCGAAGAGCGACCCGATGACCAGGCCGGCGACCGGGCACACCAGGAGGACCGCCGTCGGGGAGAGCCCTGCGGCCACGGCCAGAGCGGCGCATCCGAGGGCGAACACGCCGAGCAGGACGGGCAGCGCCAGGCCGGGCGACAGCCGGTTCGTCGCCGTACCCAGGGCGAAGCTCCCCACGACGCTGCCGACCGCAAGGCCGCCCAGGTACAGGCCGGCCAGCCCGGCCGCGTTCTCCTGGCGGGCGTGGATCGGCAGCACCACGTCCAGGGCCGTCACCGCCGTCACGAACAGGGCTTCGGCGGCCAGCAGGCGGCGCAACGCCGGCGACGCCCAGAGGCCCCGCAGGTGCCCGGCCGCGGCCGGAGGCACGACCACGGCAGAGGAGTTGACCACCACCAGGATGACGCCGGTGACCGTCAACGTCGTGATGGCCGCGTACGGCAGGAGGGGCGACAGCGACAGGCCGAGCCAGCCGGCGAGCACCGGGCCGATGATCAGCGCGGCACCCGTCATGGAGGCGTCGAGCGCCATCGCCGTCCTCAGGGTCGTGCCGGTGGTGACGCTGTGCCAGACGGAACGCATCATGACCGCGACGGGTGGGGCACTCGCGCCGACGGCTGCGGCCAGTGAACAGACCAGCACGGTGCCGGCGGCGTTCCGCACCGCCAGGATCACGGCGATGGTGGCGGCGAGATGGGCCGCAAGGCAGCCGAGGAGGACCGGGCGGATCGGAAGGCGGTCGACGAGGCGTCCGCGCAACGGTGCGCTCAGCCCCTGACCGAGGGCGGAGCAGCTCACCGCCAGTCCGGCGGTCCCGTACGAACGGGGGCCGCTGACCAGGAGCAGCAGGCTCAGGCCCGTCATGCTTGCGGCGAGCTTCGACGTCATGCCGATGACGGCCATGCGCCAGAAGCCGGGTACGTCGAGCAGGCTCCGGTAGTCGGCAAGGAACCGATACGGGGTCGGGTGCTCCGGTCGTGCGGCGTCGGGCGTGGCAGGTGATCGGCTCATCGCTGCGGTACCCGGGTGCGGAACGCCGCAGTGGACCAGGTGAGCACGGGCGCCAGGCTCCCGGGTGCCGGCCAGCCGTTGACGACGGCCAGCAACGACAGGTAGTGGTCCCGGCGCGGGTCGTTCATCTGCTCCAGCCGGGCGGCGAGGCGCCGGTAGAGGGTGCGGGGATCGTGCGAGGCCGAGCAGCCGAGGATGCGCGCGTAGTGGGCCGCGAGTGCGGCCACGATCGGCTCCGCAGCAGGCGAGTCCGGCTCGACCCCGGCCTCGAGAGCCGGTGCCACCTGAACCCGGACGGCATCGGCGAGGATCCGGGGCAGTCCTGCGGCGTCGTCCGGGGCCCGGTCGGCCGCCAGGTCCTGGGCCATGCCGTGCAGCGTGGTGCGGAAATCGTGGTCCTGGAGCAGTTCGGCCAGCTCCACCCACGCCTCGATCTGCTCGGGCTCGGGGTCGCCGGGCAGTTCGGGTGTCAATGAGCGCGCGACCGCCGCGAACGCGGGGTGATCACGCAAGCCGTCGAACACGGAACCGAGGAAGTCGTCGATCAGACCATGCCGTTCGGCTTCCGACAGGCGTGCCAGCTTGTGCATGAGGTCCGTCTCCCGGGGCGTCGAGCCGCGCCTGGCCACCGCGGTCAGCACGGCGCGGCGCTGCCGCAGGACGCGGATCTGCACGTCCAGTGCCTCGGCGTGCGTCGCCGCGACGTCCTTCAGCGAGACCTCCCGGTCCATGACCTTGCGAATGGTTGCCAGGTCGATTCCCAACTCGCGCAGAGTGCGTACGAGTTCGAGGCGTGCGACGGCATCGGCACCGTACTGGCGGTACCCGGCCGGAGTGCGGTCGGTCGGTGGCACGATCCCGGTGTCCGCGTAGAACCGGATGGCTTTCACCGTCAGACCCGTCCTCCGAGCCAGATCACCGATCGAATAGAGCGTCTCGCCGTTCATGCCCCTACCTTCACGTCTCCCCCTACCGGAGACTCAAGCCCCACGGTCACCGGGCCGGCCACCGGTTAAATCCGTTGCTCCGCGGGGGAGCGGTCCGTACGGTGGTGGGTGTTCGCACGACAGCCCCGCATGTCTGGAGAAGGCCCTTGCTCTTCTGAGGTCACGAGACACCGCTCGACAGCTCCCGCCCGACCGATCGTCGGCGGTGGAGCGCGTGAGCGTGCGACCTCGGACGAGAGCCGGCCCCTGCGTGGTGCCCGTGCCGCTCCCCTGTGCCGTCCTGCCGCTCCCGCGGTGTCTCCCGTGTTGCTCCCTCTCTCATCCGTAGCAACCGCAGGAGGCCATCCATGGCTCAACCCACCACGTCCGTCCTCTGCTCGGACCTGTCCTTCGAGTGGCCCGACGGTGCCCCCGTCCTGGAGGGCTTCCACCTCGCCGTCGGCCCGGGCCGCACCGGTCTGATCGGCCTCAACGGCGCCGGCAAGTCCACTCTTCTCCGGCTGATCGCCGGGGAGTTGACGCCGACCTCGGGCACCGTCCGGGTCGGCGGCGAGCTCGGCTACCTGCCGCAGGGCCTCACCCTGCGGCAGGACGAGCGGGTCGACGAGGCGCTCGGCATCCGGGCGGCCCGCGAGGCCCTGCACGCCATCGAGTCCGGCGACACCGACGAGCGGCACTTCACCGCGGTCGGCGACGACTGGGACGTCGAGGAGCGCGCCCGGGAGACCCTGGGCCGGCTGGGCCTCGGCCGGCTCGACCTGGACCGCACCACCGGTGAACTCTCCGGCGGCGAGGGCGTGCTGCTGCACCTCGCGGCGCTGCTGCTGCGCCGCCCGGACGTCCTGCTGCTGGACGAGCCCACCAACAACCTCGACCGGTCCGCCCGTGCGCGGCTGTACGAGGCGGTGGCCGCCTGGCGCGGGGTCATGGTGATCGTCAGCCACGACCGCGAACTGCTGCAGCACGTCGACCAGATCGCCGACCTCAGGGACGGCTCGGTGACCTGGTACGGCGGCAACTTCGCGGACTACGAGCGGACGCTGGCCGCCGAGCAGGAGACCGCGGAGCGGCTGGTGCGCAATGCCGCGGCCGACGTGCAGCGGCAGAAGCGCGACCTGATCGAGGCCCGTGCCCGGCTGGAGCGCAGTGCCGCGTACGGGAAGGCGAAGTCCATCCAGCGCAACGACCCGAAGATCCTCGCGGGGGCGTTCAAGCGCCGGGCGGAGGAGACCTCCGGGCGGCTGCGCGGCATGCACGCCGAGCGGCTGGCCGATGCGAAGGAGCGGCTGACCGCGGCGGAGGAGGCCGTCCGCGACGACGCGGAGATCCGGATCGACCTGCCGCACACGGCCGTCCCGGCGGGCCGGACGGTGCTCCTGCTCGACCGGGTGCGTCCGGCGCACGGGCCGGTCGGTGCCGCACCGATCGACCTGGAGCTGCGCGGCCCGGAGCGGGTGGCCCTGGTCGGGCGGAACGGCTCCGGCAAGACCACCCTGCTGCGCACCGTCGCGGGCGAACTCGCCCCGGCGGCGGGCGAGGTGGGCACGCCGGTGCCGATGCGGTACCTCCCGCAGCGGCTCGACCTGCTGGACGACGAGCTGAGCGTGGTCGGCAACGTGCGGCAGTTCGCCCCTTCGGCGGGGAACAACGCGATCCGGGCGCGGCTGGCCCGGTTCCTGTTCCGCGGCGAGCGGGCCGACCGGCCGGCCGGCACGCTGTCCGGCGGGGAGCGGTTCCGGGCGACGCTGGCCGCGCTGCTGCTCTCCGAGCCGCCGCCGCAGCTGCTGCTGCTGGACGAGCCGACCAACAACCTGGACCTGGCGAGCGTCCGCCAGCTCACCCAGGCGCTGTCCGGCTACCGGGGTGCGCTGGTGGTGGTCAGCCACGACGTGCCGTTCCTGCGGTCGATCGGCATCACCCGCTGGCTGGAGCTGGACGGCGGCAGCCTGCGCACGGTCGATCCGCTGTAGGCCGTCCCGGGCCGGAAAAGGCGCCGGGGAGGGCCGACCCCCTGCGGTCGTCCCTCCCCGGCGGGCTCTCGGTGGCCGGCGGCGCTGCCGGGCCGGCCCTCGGCGGTCAGCCCTCGGCGGGCGCCCCGGCCGCCTCGGCCGTCGGGGCGGGGGCGCGGCCGCCGACGAGCTTGGTGCCGAGCCGGTCGAGGCCGACCACGACGACCGCGAGGACGACGAACTCGACGGTCAGCTGGCCGATCTGGCCGGCCACCCAGCCGTAGCCGTCGGTGGTGGGGTCGAGGAAGAAGTAGGGGTACTTCAGCGGGAAGGACGGGAAGAGGATCGCCCGGGCCTCGGTGACCAGCGCGTAGCCGAGCGGGAAGGCCAGCCAGAGCGGGATGTCCTTCCAGCGGGAGGCGTTGCGGGGCTTCAGCAGCAGCCAGTCGGCGACGACCATCAGCGGCGTCGTGTAGTGCAGGAAGAAGCTGGACCAGTGCTGCAGCCGGTCGGGGCCGGAGACCAGGCCGGGCAGCGGGCTCTCGCCGTGCTGGAGCAGGATGTGCGAGACCAGGCCGGTGATCACGATGTACAGCGTGGCGGCGCCGCGCAGCCGGGGCGCGGGCGCGTCGACGGTGTTGCGCTTGACCATCCAGTACACGGCGGAGATGAAGTAGCCGAGCACGATGACGTTGCTCTCGAGGGTGAAGTACACCAGCGAGCTGTTGCTGAGGACCAGCCCCAGGCCGGCCGAGAGCACGATGGCCAGCCGCCACCAGAGGGCGGGCTTGGTCCGGACTGTCATGGGTTCACCAGTTCTCGTCGGAGTGCGGACGCGGCCCGACGCCGGACGGATGGGTCGGAGGCGGGCCGGTCGCCGCACTCTACCCGCCGGTAGGGAAGCTGTGGAAGCTGCCTGCCGGCGTCCCCGCACGGCGGTTGTCCTGCGGAGATGCGGAGCGGGCCGGCGCCCGAGGGGGAGCCGGCCCGCCGTTCGTGCGGGGATCAGGCGGTGGTGCAGACCGTCCCGTTCAGGGTGAACGAGGCGGGCACCGGGTTGCTCGTGCCCCAACTGCCGTTGAAGCCGAACCCGTAGGACGCGCCGGGGGCGAGGCTGGTCGCCCAGGACGGGTTGGCCGCGGTCACGGCCGATCCGGACTGGGTGAACACCGCGCTCCAGCCCTGGGTGACCTGCTGGCCGGCACCGAACTGCCAGCCGACCTGCCACGGGCCGATCGCCGAGGTGCCCTTGTTGGTCACGGTGACGTCGGCGGTGAAGCCGCCCGTCCACTGGTTGGCGATCCGGTACGCGACGGTGCAGCCGCCCGGCAGCGGCGAGGAGCTCGGCGAGGAGCTGGGCGGGGCGGACGGCGAGGGCGAGGCCGACGAGGACGGGGAGCCGGAGCCGGAACCGGACGGCGACGGGCTGGCCGTGGAGCCGCCGAAGGCCGCGGCCACCGCCGCCCAGGCGGGCTTGGCCTGCAGGTTCTCGTCGTACAGGGTGGCCGCGCCGTAGCCGGAGAAGACGCCCGGCACCCAGGAGTCGGCGTCGTCCAGGCCCCAGACGGTCACGCCGACGCAGCGGGCGACGGCCCGGCAGGCGGTGATCACCTTGCGGTAGTCCTCGGCCTGCGAGGCGAGGGTGGTGGCGTTGGACGGCGTCTGCATCCGGACGTCCAGCTCGGTGATCGCGACGTCCACGCCCAGGTCGGCGAAGCGCTGCAGGTTGGCCTTGAGGTCGGACGGCACCTGGCCGAGGACCAGGTGCGCCTGGAAGCCGATGCCGTCGATCGGAACGCCCTGCTGCTTCAGCGACTTGACGAGGTCGTAGAGCGCGGTGCTCTTCGCGTTGACGCCCTCGATGCTGTAGTCGTTGATGTACAGCTTGGCGGCCGGGTCGGCCTGGTGGGCCCAGGTCAGCGAGTCGGCGATCCAGCCGTCGCCGAGGTTGTCCTGCCAGATGCTGCTGCGGCGGGTGCCGTTGTCGTTGAAGGCCTCGTTGACGACGTCCCAGGCGTAGACCTTCCCGGCGTAGCGGCCGGCCTCGGTGGCGATGTGCTGCTGCAGCAGGGTGCGCAACTGGGCGGCACCGAAGCCGCCGTTGGTGATCCAGCCGGGTACCTGGCTGTGCCAGGCGAGGGTGTGGCCGCGGACGACCTGGCCGTTCGCCCGGGCGAAGGCGACCAGCCGGTCGGCGGCGGCCCAGTTGAGGTTGCCCTGGCTCGGTTCGACGGCGTCCCACTTCATCGCGTTCTCGGCCGTGACGGAGTTGAACTGCCCCGACACGAGCGAGCTGTAGGCGGTGGAGCCGGTGAGGCGGTTGTCCGCGACGGCGACGCCGATCTGGCGGCCGTCCGCCGATGCGAGGGTCCGCAACGGGGTGTCGGCGCCGTGGGCGCTGAGCGTGGACAACGGGAGGAGCACGGCGGCCAGCAGGGCGGCGAGGATCGCGACCAGGCTGCTGCGGCGCGGAGTGGAGGCCACGGGGGCGTCCCTTCTGCGTGAAGTGTGTACCCGGGGTACTGCGACACGCAGAGTGCCCGGAGGGGTCGGTGGTGCCTCCGAGGGTTGGTGCCGACGCTACGGGTGGGGCGCGGGCACGTCAACGGGTCCGGCGCGGTTGCGCCGGACCCGTGGGGTGGCCGCCGGCCTCCGGAGCCGGCGAGCGGGTCAGAAGGTCAGCCGGGTGGACTCGTGGGTGCGGGTCTCGATGCCGGCGGCGGCCTTGTCGATGAGCTGGTGCGCGAGGTTGGAGCAGGCGCGCGCCGCGGCGAGCTCCTCGCCGATCGTGGAGTCGGGGGAGTCGTCGGGGTTGCGGCGGGCGATGCCGATGCCGCGCACGCCGGGCGCGCTGAACCCGCTGAGCGAGGCGGTGCAGCTCGTCCGGCTCTCGTCCTCCTCGAAGTTCAGGTCGACGATCCAGTGGTTGTGCATGCGGATCACCTTCTCGGACGGCGGTCGTCAGCCCCAGAATCCGCCTGCCGGGCGAGCCGTGCAAGCGTGGCGCGGGCGCAGCGGGCCGGGTGGGGGCGGACCCTTGTTACCGGCGGGTCACATGTCTATCATCGCGACTGTGACAGCTGAACTGTCAAACAAGGGAGAACGGCCGTGACCGAACCCGTCGGCCCCGCCGCCCACGGCCCGCTGGCCGGCGTCCGCGTGGTCGAACTCGCCGGCCTCGGGCCCGGCCCGTTCGCCGCCATGCTGCTCGCCGACCTCGGCGCCGACGTGGTGCGCGTCGACCGCCCCGGCCCGCCTCCGCTCGGCCCCGCGCCCGCCCTCGACCTCACCAACCGCAACAAGCGCTCCGTCCTGGTCGACCTCAAGGCACCGGACGGCCCCGCCGCCGTGCTCGACCTCGTCGCCCGCGCCGACCTGCTGATCGAGGGCTACCGCCCCGGCGTCGCCGAACGCCTCGGCGTCGGCCCCGCCCGCTGCCTCGCCCGCAACCCCGCCCTCGTCTACGGCCGGATGACCGGCTGGGGCCAGGACGGCCCGCTCGCCGACCGGGCCGGCCACGACATCGGCTACATCGCCACCGCCGGCGTGCTCGGCCTGGTCGCCGGCGAACCCGGCGGGCCGCCCGGCGTCCCCGCCAACCTGCTCGGCGACTACGCCGGCGGCTCGCTCTACCTGGCCGTCGGCCTGCTCGCCGCCCTGCACCACGCCCGCACCACCGGCACCGGCCAGGTCGTCGACGCCGCCATCGTCGACGGCTCCGCCCACCTCACCAGCATGCTCTGGGGCCTCAAGGCGGCCGGTCACTGGCACGACACCCGCGGCGCCAACCTGCTCGACGGCGGCGCCCCCTACTACGCGCTCTACCGCACCGCCGACGGCGGGCACATGGCCGTCGGCGCGCTGGAGCCGCAGTTCTACGCCGAGTTCGCCCGGCTGCTCGGCCTCGGCGCGGACGCCCCCGGGCAGCACGACCTCGCCCGCTGGCCCGAACTGCGCACCCTGATCGCGGACCGCTTCGCCACCCGCACCCGGGCCGACTGGACGGCCGTCTTCGAGGGCACCGACGCCTGCACCGCCCCCGTCCTCACCCTCGACGAGGCCGCCGACCACCCCCAGCTCAAGGCCCGCGGCACCTACGCCGAGCAGGACGGCGTCGTCCAGCCGGCCCCGGCCCCCCGGTTCTCCGCCACCCCCGGCGCGCTGCGCCGCCCGCCCGCCCTGCCGGGCGCGCACACCGCGGAGGTCGCCCGCGACTGGGACGTCCCCGCCCTCGCCGGCCGCCCGGACGGGCAGCCGCAGGAACGACCGCAGCAGCGGCCCCCGCAGCCGCCGCAGTCCCGCACCGACCGTCCACACCACTGAGGAGCAGCAGGTGCAGCGCGAGATCTACACCGAGGAGCACGAGGCCTTCCGGGAGACCGTCCGGGCGTTCCTCGCCAAGGAGGTGCTGCCGCACCAGGAGCGCTGGGAGCAGGCCGGCATCGTCGACCGGGAGGCCTGGCTCGCCGCCGGCCGGCACGGGCTGCTCGGCCTCGCCGTCCCCGAGGAGTACGGCGGCGGCGGCACCCCCGACTTCCGCTTCCCGGCCGTCCTCGCCGAGGAGTTCACCCGGGCCGGGGTGAGCGGGCTGGCGCTCGGCCTGCACAACGACATCATCGGCCCGTACCTGACCTCGCTGGCGACCGAGGAGCAGAAGGGCCGCTGGCTGCCCGGCTTCTGCAGCGGCGACATCGTCACCGCGATCGCGATGACCGAGCCCGGTGCCGGCTCCGACCTGCAGGGCATCCGCACCACCGCCGTCGACCGGGGCGACCACTACCTCCTCAACGGCAGCAAGACCTTCATCTCCAACGGGATCATCTCCGACCTGGTGATCGTGGTGGCCCGCACCACCCCCGAGGGCGGCGCGCACGGACTGAGCCTGCTGGTCGTCGAGCGCGGCATGCCGGGCTTCCGGCGCGGCCGCAACCTCGACAAGATCGGCCAGAAGTCCCAGGACACCGCCGAGCTGTTCTTCGACGACGTCCGCGTCCCCAAGGAGAACCTGCTCGGCGAGCTCAACGGGGGCTTCGTCCACCTGATGCAGAACCTCGCACAGGAGCGCCTGACCATCGCGGTCTCCGCGATCGCCGGCGCCGAGCACCTGCTGGAGCTGACCACCCGCTACGTCCAGCAGCGGACCGCCTTCGGCAAGCCGCTCGCCAAGCTGCAGCACGTCCGCTTCGAGGTCGCCGAACTCGCCACCGAGTGCGCCGTCACCCGGACCTTCGTCGACCGCTGCATCACCGAGCACAACCGGTACGCGCTCACCCCGGTCGACGCCTCGATGGCGAAGTGGTGGGCCACCGAACTGCAGAAGCGCACCGCCGACCGCTGCCTGCAACTGCACGGCGGCTACGGCTACATGACGGAATACCCGGTGGCGAAGGCGTTCACCGACGGCCGCATCCAGACGATCTACGGCGGCACCACCGAGATCATGAAAGAGATCATCGGCCGCTCCCTCCTCGGCTGACCGCCCGGTCACCTACCCCCGAAAGGCACTCACCGTGACCACTGAAGCGTTCGTCTACGACGCGATCCGCACCCCGCGCGGGCGCGGCAAGGCCAACGGCTCCCTGCACGGCACCAAGCCGATCGACCTGGTGGTCGGCCTGATCCACGAGCTCCAGGCCCGCTTCCCGACCCTGGACCCGGCCGCGATCGACGACATCGTGCTCGGCGTGGTCAGCCCGATCGGCGACCAGGGCTCCGACATCGCCCGGATCGCCGCCATCGCGGCCGGCCTGCCCGACACCGTCGCCGGAGTCCAGGAGAACCGCTTCTGCGCCTCCGGCCTGGAGGCCGTCAACCTGGCCGCCGCCAAGGTCCGTTCGGGCTGGGAGGACCTCATCCTGGCAGGCGGCGTCGAGTCGATGTCCCGGGTCAAGATGGGCTCCGACGGCGGCGCCTGGGCGATGGACCCGATGACCGCGTACGAGACGGGCTTCGTCCCGCAGGGCATCGGCGCCGACCTGATCGCCACCGTCGAGGGCCTCAGCCGCACCGACGTGGACGCCTTCGCCGCCGAGTCGCAGGCCCGTGCCGCCAAGGCCCAGGCCGACGGCCACTTCGACCGCTCGGTGGTGCCCGTCCGCGACCGCAACGGCCTGATCGTGCTGGACCGCGACGAGTTCATCCGCCCCGGCACCACCGTCGAGACGCTGGCCGGCCTCAAGCCCTCCTTCGCCGGCATCGGCGAGGCCGGCGGATTCGACGCCGTCGCCCTGCAGAAGTACCACTGGGTGGAGAAGATCGACCACGTCCACCACGCCGGCAACTCCTCCGGCATCGTCGACGGCGCCGCCCTGGTCGCGATCGGCTCCCGCGAGATCGGCGAGCGCTACGGACTCACCCCGCGCGCCCGGATCGTCTCCGCCGCCGTCTCCGGCTCCGAGCCCACCATCATGCTCACCGGCCCCGCCCCCGCCACCCGCAAGGCCCTCGCCAAGGCCGGGCTCACCGCGGACGACATCGACCTGGTCGAGATCAACGAGGCCTTCGCCGCCGTCGCCCTGCGCTTCATGCGCGAACTCGGCTTCGGCCACGAGAAGGTCAACGTCAACGGCGGCGCCATCGCCCTCGGCCACCCGCTCGGAGCCACCGGCGCCATGCTCATCGGCACCCTCGTCGACGAACTGGAGCGCCGCGACCTCCGCTACGGCCTGGCCACCCTCTGCGTGGGCGGCGGCATGGGTGTCGCCACCGTGATCGAGCGCATCTGACCACCCCCTCCCCGCCACTCCCTGGAGAGACTTCCCCATGACTGCAGCATCCGCCATCCGCTGGGAGCAGGACCAGGACGGCGTGGTCACCCTCGTCCTCGACGACCCCGCCCAGTCCGTCAACACCATGAACGCCGCCTTCACCGAGGCGCTCGACGAGACCGTCGCCCGGCTCAAGGCCGCCGACGACGTGCGCGGCGTCATCGTCACCTCCGCCAAGAAGACCTTCTTCGCCGGCGGCGACCTCCACCTGCTCTCCTCCGTCGGGCCCGACCAGGCCGCCGAGACCTTCGAGCACGGCATGCGGATCAAGCGCGCCCTGCGCGCCCTGGAGACCCTCGGCAAGCCCGTCGTCGCCGCGATCAACGGCGCCGCCCTCGGCGGCGGCCTGGAGATCGCCCTCGCCTGCCACCACCGCATCGCCCTGGACACCCCGGCCACCAAGATCGGCCTGCCCGAGGTCACCCTCGGCCTGCTGCCAGGCGGCGGCGGAGTCGTCCGCACCGTGCGGCTGCTCGGCATCACCGACGCCCTGCTCAAGGTCCTGCTGCAGGGCCAGCAGTACCGCCCGGCGCAGGCCCTGCAGCACGGCCTGGTCGACGAACTCGCCGCCACCCCCGAAGAGATGCTCGCCAAGGCCCGCGCCTTCGTCGACGCCCACCCGGAGTCCGTGCAGCGCTTCGACGTCAAGGGCTACCGGACCCCCGGCGGCACCCCGGCCAGCCCCGCGCTCGCCGCCAACCTGCCCGCCTTCCCGGCCAACCTGCGCAAGCAGCTGGCCGGCGCGCCCTACCCGGCGCCGCGCAACATCCTCGCCGCGGCCGTGGAGAGCGCCCAGGTCGACGTCGACACCGCGATGGCCATCGAGGCCCGGTACTTCACCGAGCTGGTCTGCGGCCAGACCGCCAAGAACATGATCCAGGCCTTCTTCTTCGACATGCAGGCCGTCAACTCCGGTGCCGGCCGCCCCAAGGGCGTCCCCGCCCGGAAGGTCGAGAAGGTCGCCGTGCTCGGCGCCGGCATGATGGGCGCCGGCATCGCGTACTCCTGCGCCAAGGCCGGCATCGAGGTCCTCCTCAAGGACGTCACCGTCGAGGCCGCCGAACGCGGCAAGGCCTACTCCGCCGCGCTGCTCGACAAGGCGGTCGCCCGCGGCCGCAGCACCGAGGCCGAGCGCGCCGAGTTCCTCGCCCGTATCACCCCGACCGCCGAGGCCGCCGACCTGGCCGGCTGCGACGCCGTCATCGAGGCCGTGTTCGAGAACCCCGAGCTCAAGCACAAGGTCTTCCAGGAGGTCCAGGACGTCGTCGCCCCCGACGCCCTGCTCTGCTCCAACACCTCCACCCTGCCGATCGGGCTGCTCGCCGAAGGCGTCGACCGCACCGCCGACTTCATCGGCCTGCACTTCTTCTCGCCGGTCGACAAGATGCCGCTGGTCGAGATCATCCGCGGCCCGCAGACCGGCGACGAGGCGCTCGCCCGCGCCTTCGACCTCGTCCGGCAGATCCGCAAGACGCCGATCGTGGTCAACGACTCCCGCGGGTTCTTCACCTCCCGGGTGATCGGACAGTTCATCAACGAGGGCGTGGCGATGGTCGGCGAGGGCCTCGACCCGGTCTCCGTCGAGCAGGCCGCCGCCCAGGCCGGCTACCCGGCCAAGGTGCTCTCCCTGATGGACGAGCTCACCCTGACCCTGCCCCGCAAGATCCGCAACGAGTCCCGGCGGGCCGTCGAGGAGGCCGGCGGCAGCTGGCAGCCGCACCCCGCCGACACCGTCATCGACCGCATGGTCGACGAGTTCGGCCGCGAGGGCCGCAGCGGCGGCGCCGGCTTCTACGAGTACGAGAACGGGCAGCGCGCCCGGATCTGGCCCGGCCTGCGCGAGCACTTCACGCAGCCCGGCAAGGAGATCCCGTTCGAGGACATGAAGGAGCGGATGCTCTTCGCCGAGGCCCTGGACTCCGTCCGCTGCCTGGAGGAGTCCGTCCTCACCTCGGTCGCCGACGCCAACATCGGCTCCATCCTCGGCATCGGCTTCCCCGCCTGGACGGGCGGCGTCCTCCAGTACATCAACGGCTACCCCGGCGGCCTCGCCGGATTCGCCGCCCGCGCCCGCGAGTTGGCCGCCGCCTACGGCGACCGCTTCACCCCGCCCGCCCTCCTGGACGCGATGGCCGCCGACGGCCGAACCTTCCGGGACTGACACCCGCGACACCTGCGACACCCGCGCCGCCCCCGCCCACCCCGGGCGGGGGCGGCGCCCGTGCGACTGCGGTGCGCCCCGGCCGAAAAGCCCGGAGGGCCTGCGGACCGCTCCGCAGGCCCTCCGGTGACGAGGTCGGATCAGCCGGTGTAGAGGGTGTTCACCTGCTCTGCGGTCAGGGCGTACGGGTAGACGCGGACGTCACTGACCGCACCGCGGACCGGGCAGTCGATCGGGTACTTCGACGTGCCGGTCGCGCCGACGGTCAGCGAGTTGGCGGCGTTCCACGGAGTCGGGTTCGTGCCGGAGCCGGCGTACTTGCCGTCCACGTAGAGCGTCATGGCGTGGGTCGACACGTCGAAGGTGCCGACGAGGTGGGTCCACCTGCCGACCACCGGAGCGGCCGACGCGCTCGCCGCGTAGTACGTGCCCGTCCAGTAGTAGTCCGTCGCCGGGGCGACGAAGGCCCAGCTGTGGAAGGCCGGGGAGTACTGGAGGTAGTACGCGCCGCGCTCGCTGCCGTTCTGGGTCACGACGGTCTCGTAGTCGTTGACGTCGTTGACCTTCACCCAGGCGGACACCGAGTAGCTCTGGCTGGTGTCGACGGCCGGCTGCGCCTTGAGGTAGCTGGCGCCGGTGAGGACGGTGGCGCCGTTGGCGGTGCCGTTGTGGTCGCCCGTGAAGGTGGCCGTGGCCGGGCAGGTGGTGGCGCTGCCGCTGAAGGTGCAGATGGTGGCCGGGTTGAGACCGGTGCTGTCGGTGGCGGTGCCGTTGTTGGTGCTCGCCCCGTTCAGCTTCCACTGCACCGGGCCGACGGACGTGCTCAGCACGGCCTCGGGGCCGGTCTTCCACGTGTACCCGGGGGCGGCGGCGGTACCGGTCGGATTGCCGGTCCAGATCTGGATGCTCCCGGCGGGGGTGATGCCCCACAGGGTGGAATGGCCGTTACCGGTGAGGTCGCCGTCGGAGCCGACGAGCGGCCAGCTGGTGGACGTGACCCCGCCGCCGATCAGGTTGTTGGTGGCCAGAGCCTTGACGGTGGGGTAGTCGACGGTGCCGAGCCCCAGAGGGTCGCTGACCGAGATGGTGCCCGTGGTGAAGGTGTAGGCGCGCAGGTCGCCGTTTCCGTGGTTGCGAGCCCACAGCCCGGGGCGGCCCTGTCCGAACCAGTCGCCAGGGCTGATCAGCTCCCAGCCCTTCCAGCCGGTGGCGGTGATCTTGGTGGGGGAACCGAAGGTGGAGTCGCCGACGGTCGGGTAGAACCAGAGGGCGCCGTCGCCGTCGGGGCTGTTCTCGATGGTGAACAGACCCGTGCGGTTGAGGAACTTCTTCCCGGCGTCGAGGTCGGTGGTGCTGGGGTCGCCGCTGGCGGCGATCTGCAGGACGGTTGACCAGTCGGTGGCGTTGTAGCCGTCGCAGTCGGTCAGCGCCGGGTCGCAGGCCGGCTTGCCGAGCGGGTCGGCGGAGTCGAACACCCCGGGGACCCCGGTGTTGCCGGGATTCTTGTAGAGGTAGAGGTTCGGGCTGCCGTCCTTGTGGACGATCAGGTCGTCGACGTTCATGCCGCCGCGCAGGCTGCCGCGGTGGGTGATGCGGTAGTTCGCCCAGGAGTCCTTGTCCGGGGAGTTCGCCTTCCTGGCCGCGATGACGGTCGACGGCGCCTTCGCCAGCGGGTTGCCGGGGACTGTGTGGGCGCGGAGGTTGCCCGAGGCGTCGGCGGTCAGGATGTCCGGGGCGCTGTCACCGGTGACGTCGCCGAAGACCGGAGCCGGACCGTTGGGGTTCCAGGGCGCGTAGAACGCGTACTGCGCGATCGGCGAGGCGTTGCCCGCGTTGTCCTCGGCCTGCACGTACAGGATGTTGGTGCCCCAGTGCGGGGCGACGATGCCGGGGATCTGGCCGCCGGTCGGCATGGCGCCGCCGCACTGCCAGGCGGCGCCGGACAGCTGCGGGTCCCAGCCCCAGCGCAGGCAGACCGCACCGGCGGTGTAGCCGCCGCTCGGGTTCGGGTCGGTGACGGTCAGCGGGACGGCGCCGCTCTGGCCGGCGTAGATCTGCGGGGCCTGGCCGTTGCCGGAGGGCGGGAACTGCTTGGTGGTGTCGCCGACGGTCGCCGGGAAGCTGACGGTCGGCGGGGTCAGGTCGACCTTGAAGTAGCAGGTCGGGGTCGCCCCGGACCACGGCACGCCGGGCAGCTGGTCACTGGCCATGATGCTGTAGCCGTACGCGTGGCCGTCCTTGATCACGCTGCCGGGCACGCCGAACGACGTGGTGCCGCCGTTGTTGACGGACGGCGAGTAGCCGGAAGCGACGTCGGGCACGCCCGGGAGGTTGTAGTCCCAGATGTGGTCCCAGGAGTAGAGCTGGCCCTGGGTCGGGCTGGAGACGGTGGCGTTGAGCCAGACCGCGCCGTCCTGGTTGCTGCCCGCGCCGAGCCAGCCCCAGTTGTTGCCGTTGCCGTCACCGCAGGACTGCGTGGTCGCGGACGGGCTGACCGTTTTGGGGGCGGGCCACACGGCGGGGTTCGTCGGGGTGTTCGGCGCGCGGTCGTACTCGATGTACAGCGAAGGCTGGTACGTGAAGCGCTTGAAGGCGTACTGGTTGCTCTCGTCGCCGTAGAGGCCGAACGTCAGCTGGCCGTTGTTGGTGTACTGCTGCAGCGTGCCGGTGATGTTGTAGCTGAACGGCACGTTGCCGTAGCAGCTGCCGTGGCCCGAGCCGCCGGGGGACTGGCGGCCGAGTGAGCCGCCGACCTGCCGGGGCTGCTCGTTCCAGGTGGTGCCGCTGCTGATGGCACTGGTGAGGTAGAGGTCCAGCGGATAGGTGTTGGTGCACGACCAGTCCGCCGAGACGTACTCCTCGAGGTTCATGGTCGCGTAGTGGACGACCGCGCCCGAGAGCGGATTGATGTCGAACTGGTAGAAGGACCGGTACTTGTCGGCCGGGCTGCAACTACCGCCGTTGGGATAGTACGCGCAGACGCCTGCGCCGGGGTGGTCGGCGTCGTTGCTGCCCGTGCGCTTCCAGTTGGACGTGCCGGGATGCGCCGACTGGACCCAGGTCCAGGCGTTGGCGGACGGAGACCACGGCACCCACGCGGGGTCGATGTAATAGGGCGCGGTGCCGTGCGCGAGGAGGTCCTGGTCCGGCGTCAGGTCGATGCCCTTGTCGTTCGCCTTCACCGGCATCGCCGCGACCTTGGCGGAACGGCCGGGGCCGGCCGCGTCGCTGTGCTCGCGCATCCGGTCCGGGTCCGTTCCGCCTTCCTTGGCCGCCGCCGCGCGCGGCTGGGCCGCCTTGGGGGCGGGAGCGGTGCTGCTGTCCCACATGTGCGGGGTGGCGGCGGTCCAGCGCGCCTTGCCGTCGGTGGCCTTGGCGGTGAGGTTGCCGCCCTGGTCCCCCTCGACGGTCACGCCGTCGACGACCGTGTCGAAGTGCAGGATCTTCAGGGCCGGAGCGGCCGCCGCCGCCTGGGTCCTGAGGACGAGCACGGTGGTCACGCCACCGTCCTTGGTCGCGGTGACCTTCAGGTCCGTGTCGGGAGCCACCGAGGCGTACAGCAGGCTGTCTGCGCTGACCGTGGGGGCAGGCAGCGCGAACGGGGCCTTCAGTGCCAGCTTCTTGCCGTCCGAGCTGGTCATCGTCGCCAGCGGCCCGTTGCCGCCCTTGGACAGGACGAGGCGGCTCGCCGAGGTCCTCGGAGAGAAGGTGCCGTCCGTGTTCGCGGCCAGGCTGGCGTCCAGCACCGCCCAGGAGCCGTTCTTCCTGATCCGCTGCTGCTCGGTGTGGCCGGTGAGGGCCAGGTGGCCCTCGGGCGTGGCGGCGGTCTCGCTGAACTCGGTGGTCAGTGAGTCGATCGGGACCGCCCGGTGGGTGGCCTTCGCCTGCGCGATCGCCCGGTCGACGTCGTCGTTCGGCGGCCGCTCCGCGGCACGTTCCGCAGTGGCTGCGGCGATCGCGTCGGGCGACGGGAGCGTGGCTGCGGAGGCTGCGAACGCGGTCGGGGTGGTCAGGCTCGCCGCGAGGGCGATGGCCGCGGCTGCGGTCACGGTTCTGGGTGAAGAGCCGTCACGCCGGCGTCTGTGCACGTGGATTCCCTAGGAGCTGTGAAGGAGCCTCGACGCTCCGGGCGCAGAGGTCGACGACACGCTGACGGATCCCGGTCAGGCAGGCAAACGGTCGGCCCCGCCCCGCGTCCGAATTGGGACGAGGGGATCCGATATGCGAACACCGTGAGATGTGTCACGCAGTCAAGTTCTCTTAAAGGCCATTGACCTGCAGTTCTAACGGTCCGTTAAGATCCGCCGGTTTCATGTCAAGATCACAAATCGGATGCGTGCGTCCGATTCGGGAGGGGATCTTTCCGTGTCCTTCAAGGGCAGAGCGGGCGCTCCAAGAGGCGCTTTGCGGTTGGTGAGGCGAAGGTTGGCGACGGTCACCGTCGCGGCCGTGCTCGGTTCGCTGCTGGCGCCGGTGTCGGTCGCCGCGGCGGCCGGGCCGGACTATTCGCGGAAGTGGTCGCCGGCCAACACGGCGTTGCCGAAGACCGCCTCGGTGAAGGGCGCCCGGGTCGCCCCGGCGCGCGCGGTGATGCCGGCGCACCCGGTGCCGTCGGTGTGGGAGCCGCCGGTCATGCGCCGGATGAAGCCGCACGGCCGGGCGAGTGTCAAGCTGGGGGCCGCGCCCGGGGGGACGGCGAAGGCCGCGGGCCGGGCGTCGGGCGAGGAGCGCCCTGCGACAGGTCTGCCGCTGACGCTGGCACCGCTGGCGGGTTCGTCGGCGGCCGGCCAGACCGTCCAGGTCGACGTGGCGGACGCCAGGTCGACGGAGGCGGCGGGTGTTCCCGGCCTGGCGGTGACGCTGTCCCGGGACGGCAAGGGCGCGGCCGCGCCCGTCCGCCTAGGCGTCGACATGTCCGCCGTCCAGGCGTCGTTCGGTGCCGACTGGGCCTCGCGAGCCCGCCTCGTGCTGCTGCCGGACTGTTCGCTGACGGCACCTCAGGTGTCAGGGTGTCTGAAGCAGACTCCCCTGGAGTCGCACTACGACGCGGCCGCCGGGAAGTTGGTCGCGGACGTCACGCTGCCGGCCAAGAACGGTTCGGCCGGCACCGACATCCAGGCACTCGGTGCGGCCGGTGCCTCGGGGTCCGCGACGGTCGCCGTGGTGTCGGGATCGTCCAGTGGTGCCGGAACGTACTCGGCGACCTCGCTGAACCCGTCGCAGGCATGGGCTGCGGGTGGAGCCTCGGGCGCCTTCTCGTACTCGTACCCGTTCCAGGCGCCGCCGGCACTGGGCGGGTCCGCTCCCTCGGTGGCGCTGGCGTACGACTCCTCCTCGGTGGACGGCAGGACGTCCTCCACGAACGCCCAGGCGTCGTGGATCGGTGACGGCTGGGACTACAACCCGGGGTTCGTCGAGCGGTCGTTCAAGCCGTGCTCGAAGGCCGGAATCACCAACTCCGGTGACCAGTGCTGGGCGGGCGCGAACATGAGCCTGTCCCTGGCGGGCCACTCCGGCGAACTGGTGCCGGACGACGCCTCCTGCCAGTCGGGTGCCCCGGCAGCCATGGAGCAGTCGAGCTGCACCTGGCGGCTGAAGGATGACGACGCGACCAAGGTCCAGTTCCTCACCGGCGCGACCAACGGGACGTGGAACGGCTCCTACATCAAGGTCACCGACACCGGCGGCACGGTGTACTGGTTCGGCCTGAACCACCTGCCCGACGCCAACGGGAACCCCACCACGAAGGGTGCCGACTCGGGCTCGGCGTGGACGGTCCCGGTGTACTCGCCCAACAGCGGCGACCCGTGCTACGACCCCGCCAAGGGGAAGGCGTCGTGGTGCCAGACTGGCTGGCGGTGGAACCTCGACTACGTCGTCGACCCGCACGGCAACCTCACCACCTACACCTACGCGCCCGAGGCCAACTACTACGCCCGCGGCGGCGGCCAGAACAACGGCACCGGCACCAACAGCGTCTACACCCGAGCGGGCGTGCTCACCTCGATCGGCTACGGGCAGTTGCTGAGCGACCAGCTCAACGCGAACGGCGCGTACAACCCGGCGGCGAAGGTCGTCTTCACCACCGGTGAGCGGTGCGTGACCTCCGCCGGCGCCTGCGACCCGGCCAACCGGACCGCCGCGCACGCCGCCGACTGGCCGGACGTGCCGATGGACCAGCAGTGCGCCTCCACGGGCACCTGCACCAACTACGGCCCGACGTTCTGGACCACCAAGTGGCTGACCGGAGTGACCACCCAGGTCCGCGTCAACGGCAGCTACCAGAACGTGGATTCGTACGCACTGAACCACGTGTTCGTCAACGTGCAGAACTCCAGTGAGAACACCCAGGTGCCCTGGCTCGCCTCGGTCCAGCGCACCGGACAGGACACCCAGGCGTCCGCGACCGCGATCACGCTGCCCCCGGTGACGTTCACCGCGATGCTGCTGCCCAACCGGGTCGACGGCACGAACCTCGTCCCGTCCCGCCCCGCGTTCAACCGGCCGCGGATCCAGCTGATCACCACCGAGACCGGCAGCACCATCGGCATCGACTACAGGCCCGCCGACTGCTCTCGCGTCGAGAACCGGATGCCGGGTTCGGCCGACAGCGACACCCGCTCGTGCTTCAACGTCAAGTGGCACCCGCCGACCGAGCAGCCGAATGCCCAGCCGATCGACGACTGGTTCCTGCGCTACCCCGTCAACACCGTCACCGCCAACCCGAACACCCCGGGTGCCGTGCCGGTCGTCACCCAGTACTCCTACGGGAACGCGGCCTGGCACCGCAACGACTCGCCGCTGACCCAGGACATGGACCGCACCTGGGACCAGTTCCGCGGATACGCGAGCGTCACCGCGGTGACCGGCAGCGGCAACGACGGCGCCAAGTCGCAGAAGTCCACCACCTACTACCAGGGCATGGACGGCGACAGACTGAGCAGCGGCGCGACCCGCAGCTCCGTCGTGGCCGGTCCGATGAGCGGACAGGTCACCGACTCCGACTGGCTGTCCGGCCAGGCCCTGGAGGCGGACACCTACACCCAGGCCGGCGGTTCCGTCGTCGCCTACACGCTGAACACCGCGAGCGGGCCGGTCACCACCGCGACCCACGACCGCGGCAGCATGCCCGCCCTGACCGCCCGCTACACGGCGACGACTTCGACCACCACGTCGAAGTCGATGAAGGCGGACGGCGGCTGGCGTTCCTCCAGCAGGACCTCGACCACCGACCCGGCGCACGGCAACCGGATCGCCACCTCGCTGGACAGCGCGGACGGGCTGCCGGACATCTGCACCCGTACCGGCTACGCGGCCGGCGGCGACCCGCAGGTCCTCGGCCTGCCGTCCGAGGTCATCACGGTCAGCGGGTCGGACGCCTGCACCGCGACCCCGGACGTGACCAACACCGTGTCCTGGGGCCGCACGTCCTACGACGGCCTGCCCTTCGGCCAGCTCGGCGTCAAGCACGACGCCACTGCCACACTGACCGTCGACCATTTCGACGGTACGACACCGCAGTTCAGCACCACCACCGCGGCCTTCGACGCCTACGGCCGGCCGACCGGTGCGACCGACCCCAACGTCACCGACAGCGCCCACACGGGCGGCGCCACCGTGACGACGTCGTACACGGCGGCGCAGACCGGCGAACTGCCCAGCAGCACCACCGTCACGACCCCGGCCCCGGCCGGGGCGGCGGACCTCGCCACCGGCCGGACGACGACCACGGTGCTGAACACCGCACGCGGTCTGGCCAAGTCGGCGACCGACCAGAACGGTCGCACCACCAGCTCCGCCTACGACGCGCTCGGCCGCCTCACCGCGGTGTGGCTGCCCGGACGGGCCACCACGGCGAGCGCCAGCCAGACGTTCGCCTACACCGTCCCCGGCATCGTCGACGGCAACGCGGTGCCCGCCACGGTCACCACCTCCAACCTGCGGGCCAACGGCTCGTACGGTGTCACGATCCAGATCATGGACGGCATGGGCCGGGCGATCCAGACCCAGACGTCCCCGGCGCTCTCGGCGTACACCGGCCGCCTGATCTCGGACGTGGTCTACGACTCGCACGGCCGGGTGATCCGGTCCAACGCGAGCTGGTACAACAACGACTCCGCGCCGAGCACGACCCTCTACCGGACCACGAACCAGCAGGTCCCCGCGCAGTCCCACACCGTCTACGACGGCCTCGGGCGCCCGGTGACCACCGAGTTCGTCGCCTACGGTGTGGTGCAGACCGGCACCACCACCTCCTACCCGGGGGCGGACCGCACGGACGTGACCCCGCCCACCGGGGGCACGCCGTCGTCCACGGTGGTGGACGCGCGCGGCCGCACCGCCGAGCTGTGGCAGTACAGGACGCCCACCGCGACCGGGAACCCGGCTGACGCGGACGTCACGCACTACACCTACACGGCCGACGGCAAGCCGGCTTCGCACCGGGACGCCGCCGGCAACACCTGGACGATCGGCTACGACGTCCGGGGCCGGGAGACCACGTCCAGCGACCCGGACACGGGAACCGCCTCCAAGGCGTACGACGCCGCCGGACGCCTGGCCTCCACCACCGACGGGCGCGGGCAGACCATCGCCCACACCTACGACCTGCTAGGCCGTCCGACCGGCTCGTACGCGGGTTCGGTGAGCCCGGCCAACCAGCTGACCGGATTCACCTACGACACCGTCCTCAAGGGGCAGCCCAGCACCTCCACCCGCTACGTCGGCGGCGCCACCGGCTCCGCGTACACCAGCGCCGTCCTCGCCTACGACACCGCATACCACCCCACCAAGACCACCCTGACCCTCCCGGGCAGCGAGGTGGGCCAGAGCTCCGCGTTCACCTACACGTACCAGGCGTCCTACGACGCGATCACCGGTGCGCTGAAGGCCGACAACCGCTCCGCGGTCGGCGACGTCGCGGGCGAGACCGTTACCTACACGTACGACGTCAACGGCCCGCTCAGCACCTTCGGCGCGTTCGGCGGCTCCACGTACGACCTGTCCTCGGACTACGACGCGTACGGGCGCAACATCCGCTCCACCATGAACCCGTGGGGCACCCAGATCGTCGTCACCAACACCTACGACGAGTCCACCGGACGCCCGCTGCAGCAGTTCGTCGACAAGCAGACCGCCGCCACCGGAGCCGTCCAGCAGACCACCTACGCCTACAACCCGGCCGGGCAGCTCACCGCGGTCCGCGGCATCCCCGACAACAATCCGTCGGCGGCCGACCTGCAGTGCTTCACGTACGACCACCTCGGCCGGCTCACCACCGCGTGGACCGACACCGGCGCGCTCGCCCAGAGCGCCCAGCCCACCGTCGGCGGTCAGGGCAGGTGCACCAACACCACCCCGACCGGCGGTGCCGTGGCACCGCAGCGCACCACGGTCGGCGGCCCCGCCGCGTACTGGCAGAGCTACGCCTACGACCTGACCGGCAACCGCACCCAACTCGTCCAGCACGACCCGTCCGGTGACCCCGCCAAGGACACGACGGTCACCCAGACCTTCCCGGCCGCGGGCACCGTCAACACCAGGACCGGCGACCCCAGGACAGGCGGCGGCACGGGAGGCCCGCACGCCCTGCTCGGCTCCACCACCACCGCGCCCTCGGGCACGCTGGGCTCCACCGCCCAGTACGACGCCATGGGCAACACCACCTCGGTCACCGACACCTCCGGAACGGCGACCCTGACCTGGGACGGCGAGGACAAGCTCACCTCCTACAACAAGACCGGCAGTGCCGGACCGACCACGTACCTGTACGACGCGGCCGGCAACCAGCTCGTCCGCCGGGACCCGGGCCGGACCACCATCACGCTCGGTGGCGACGAACTGGTCTACGACACCGGGGCCAAGACCCTGACCGGTGTCCGCTACTACCCGATCCCCGGCGGTACGACCCTGGTTCGCCAGGGCGGCAAGTCCACGTACCAGATCAGCGATCCCCACGGCACGGGCTCGCTCGCCCTGGACGGCACCACGCTCGCCGAGACCCGCCGCCTCACCGATCCGTTCGGCAACCCGCGCGGCACCCAGCCCACCGGCTGGGCCGGTGACCGCGGTTTCGTCGGCGGCACCAAGGACGACGCCACGGGCCTCACCAACCTCGGCGCCCGCGAGTACCAGCCGACCACCGGCCGGTTCCTCAACCCCGACCCGATCATCGGCCTCAGCAATCCGCAGCAGTGGAACGCCTACGCCTACAGCAACAACGACCCCGTCAACTCCAGCGACCCGAGCGGCCTCTACACCTGCCGCAACGGCCACGAGGGCTGCGACGTCCACGGCAACGCCTGCGGCTCCGACTGCAGCGCCGACGCCACCATGTCCGGCGACTGCGTCGAGTCCGAGTGCGGCCACAGCCAGATCAACCAGAACCCCGAGCACACCATCGCGGAGCAGAAGCAGGCCCGCGTCAAGAAGATCCTCAAGGAGCTCGACGACTACCAGCACGTCAAGAAGTGCAACTACAACACCAAGGAACGCCAGTGCTGGACCCAACAGCAGTGGGACGAAGGCGACGCGGCGTTCAAGAAGTTCATGAGCGGCGTGGGCGACATGACCTTCATCGTCCCGTGGGCGCGCTGCACCTTCACACATGACCAGCACGAGTGCGACGTCGCCGGCGCAGCAGCGTCGAGCATGGACGTCGGCGGCATCGTCATCGGCGCGGAGGAGGCCGGCGCGGCGTACTTCAGCACGCTGCTGGGCCGGGCGATGTCGGCCGATCTTCCACCTGCGCTCCGCAGGATCTTCCAGAAGCTGGCGGCGCTCTGCGAGCGGAACAGCTTCCCGGGGGAGACCGAGGTCCAGCTCGCAGACGGGCGGGCCAAGCGGATCGAGGACGTCCAGGTGGGCGACACCGTCCGCGCCACCGACCCGGCCACCGGCCGGACCAGTGACGAGAAGGTCACCGGAGTCATCAGGACGCCGAGCGACCTCGATTTCACCGACCTGACCGTTCACACGGCCGACGGGGACCGGACGATCACCTCGACCCAGCACCACCCGTACTGGGACGCCAGCACTCAGCGCTGGACGAACGCCTCCGACCTCCATGCCGGTGACAGCCTGCGCCAGGAGGACGGCACCCTCGTGCGGATCGCCGAGGTCCGCGACTACACGCAGTCCGTCGTCACCTACAACCTCACCGTCGGCCGAGTCCACACGTACTACGTGCTGGCCGGGACCACGCCGCTGCTGGTCCACAACGCCGGCTGGTGCGGGCCCGAGCTCTCCATCGACTCGGGGCAGTTCGGCAAGAAGTCCGGCTACCACATGAAGGACTACGGTCTCGACGTCGGAAAGGCCGAGGACCGTGCTCAATACCGGAAGATGCTCGAGGACACCTGGGCGAACCCCGACGAGGTGCGCCAGGGGAAGTACAGCAAGTGGCCCGACTACCTCTACGTCCGCAAGGGTGACATGATCGTCCTGACGAAGGCGGACGGGACCTGGGTCTCGACCTTGAGCCAGAAGATCGGCAACGATCAGTGGAACGAAGCTTCGGTGATCTATGTTCGATGAAATCCCCGTGAACGTCGGGTTGTCCCGGATGAGGAGAATCTTCTTCGTCCGCGGCGCCCGGATCGATGCGACAGAGGGGCCTCTCGAGCTGACTTTCGAGAACGGGGAGGTGCGGCTCTTCGGGGTCGGATCCAACGGTGAAACGTTGGTGATCGATCGCGAGCCCTGGGCCGACCCGTTCTCCGGCCGGGTCTCGGCGGAGAACGAGGAGTTCATCGTCGAGTCCGGCAAGTGGGAGGCGTTCGACCTGGGCGGGCTCTGGAGCTACGGGAGGTTCATCGGGAGGTGCCTGACATCGGTCGAGCGAACCGGTGACAATTCCCTCCGGCTGGCCTTCGGTGAGCTCCTCCTGGATGTCGAGTCGGCCTACGACGAGCTCAAGGTGGAATTTCCGCCGGTCTAGCCGAACGCCTCGACCCGTACGACAGACATGCGAAGGGCCGTGCACCGACCTCGGTCGGTGCACGCCCCGCGGCGTTCCGGCCGGCCGTCCCCCGCAACTCCGGGAGCTGTGGCTCGTCGTGCGGCGGGCGGGCGGGTGCGGTCGGTGCCGTGCAGGCATGGTGCGTAGGCTTCCTCCGTGAACGACTTCGTACCCGGCCTGTGGACACCCGGCCTGCGGATCAGGCCCGGCGGGCCGGGCGACGCGCCGGCCGTCCTCGGGATGCTGGACTCGGCCGTGCGCTGGATGAACGAACGCGGCAACACCGGGCAGTGGGGCACCGTCCCGTACTCGCAGCGGCCCGGCGGGCCGGACCGCGTCGAGCGGTACACCACCGAGAACGAGCCCTACATCGCCGAGTACGACGGCACGCCCGTCGGCGCCCTCGTCCTGGACTCCGGCCCCAGCCCGCAGCTGCCGATCGCCCCGGCCGGCGAACCCGAGCGCTACGTCCGGCTGTTGGTCTCCGACCGCCGGCACGCCGGTCTCGGCATCGGCGCGGCGCTGCTGGCCCACGCCGCCGAGGAGACCCGGCGGGCCGGCGCCGCGCTGCTGCGGGTCGACTGCTGGGCGGGCGGCGGCGGTGCACTGGTCGCCTTCTACGAGCGCAACGGATTCACCCCCACCGATCGCTTCCTGGACGGGACCTGGCCCGGACAGGTGCTCGCCCGCCGGCTCGGCCGGGCGGCCCCGACCGGCGCCTCGGAGGACCCGTTGCCCCCGGCGTCGGTGGGCACGGCTAGCCTGGACCGGTAGTGATCATCCGGACGAGGGGGACGGAATGGGTCGGCTGACCTGGCAGGAAACGGCGGCGTACCGGGCGAGGCTCCGTGGCTGCCTGCTCGGCGGCGCGATCGGCGACGCCCTCGGCAACCCGATCGAGATGAAGTCCATGGTCACCGTCGAGGCGGAGCACGGACCGACCGGCATCACCGGACTCGTCCCGGACCGCGAGGGCGTGATCGGCCGGATCACCGACGACACCCAGATGACCCTCTTCTCCGCCGAGGGCTGGATGCAGGGCTACCGCCGCATCCAGACCAAGGGCCTCGGCGGCGCCGAGACCGCCATGGTCAAGGACGCCTACCTGCGCTGGCAGGAGACCCAGCGGCACCCCGGCCCGCTGCCCCACGAGGGACTCCGGCACCGCTGGGGCAACCTGCGCGAGCAGCAGTGGCTGTACGCCCGCCGCGCCCCCGGCCGCGCCTGCGAGTTCGGCCTCCAGGAGGACCACACCCCCGACGCGCACGCCCCGGTCGACGGCAGCCCGGGCCCGGTGAACCCGGACTCCAAGGGCTGCGGCTCCGTCATGCGCTCCGCCCCCTTCGGCTTCACCGGCGCGGGCATCGGCGGCGACGGCGACCGGTGGGCCTTCGAACTCGCCGCCCGCTGCTCCCGGATCACCCACGGCCACCCGACCGCCCAGCTCGCCTCCGGCGCCTTCGCCGCCATGATCAGCCGCCTGGTCGACGGGGTGTCACTGCCGGACGCCGTCCAGAACGCCATGGAGCTGCTCACCCGCTACCCCAACCACGAGGAGACGCACGCCGCACTGCAGCGGGCCGTCGCCCTCGCCGAGGCCGGCCCGGCCACCCCGCGCGCGGTGGAGAGCCTCGGCGGCGGCTGGACGGCCGAGGAGGCGCTCGCCATCGGCGTGTACGCCGCCCTCGCCCGCACCGAGTTCTGGAAGGACCGCACCCCGATCGAGTCGGCCCTGCTGCTGGCGGTCAACCACTCCGGCGACAGCGACTCCACCGGCTCGATCTGCGGCAACCTGCTCGGCGCCCACCACGGCGACGCCATGCTGCCGCCGGACTGGCTCGCCCGGATCGAGGGCCGCGCGGCGATCGCCGTCGTCGCCGACGACTTCGCCGCGGTCGTCCACCCGGGCGAGAAGCGCCCCTGGGTCTACTCGGCCTGAAGGGCGGCGTTTCCGCGGCACGAGGGCATCCACAAGGTGCCCCCGTGCCCCCATGGGCTGCCCGTACGCCTGTTAGAAGACCCGCGCTAGCGCGGGCCTTCGGCGGGCCGGGAGAGGCGGTAGACGACGCTCGGGCGGAGCGGGCTGCCTTCGGGGGCGTACGGGTCGTCGAAGTCCTCGGAGGGGTCACGGACCATGCCGAGGCGCTGCATCACCGCCTGCGAGCGGTGGTTGGCGGCGGTGGTGACGGCGAGGACCTCGGGCAGGCCGAGGGTGTCGAAGGCGAAGTCGAGGCAGGCCCGGCCGGCCTCGGTGGCGTAGCCGTGGCCCCAGGCGCCGCGGGCGAGCCGCCAGCCGACCTCGACCCCGGTGAAGGGCATGTCCTCGTCCACGTCGTCGAGCCCGGCGAAGCCGAGGAACTCGCCGGTGGCGGTCGACTCCACCGCCCACCAGCCGTAGCCGCGCCGCGCCAGGTCGGCGCGGAAGGCGGCCACTCCGGCGTCGCACTGCTCGCGGGTGAGCAGCTCCCCGAGGTGTTCGCGCACCGCGGGGTCGGCGTTCATCGCCGCCCAGGGGGCGAGGTCGGACTCCCGCCAGGGGCGCAGGGTCAGGCGTGCGGTGTGCAGTTCGGTCATGGCCCGAGCCAACCCCGGGCGGCCCGCCGTGTCGACCGGGTTTCCCGGGGCCGGACGCTAGTCGGGGCTGCCGGTCAGCTCCTCGGCGAGCGAGCGCTGGAAGGCGGTGACGATCGCCTGCACCACCAGGGGCTGGATGCGGTCGGTGAGGCTCTTCATCCGGTCCAGGTCGGCCGGGGCGGGGGCGCTCTCCCGGTAGGGCTTCCACACGGTGTCGCGGAAGAGCCGGTGCAGGTCGTGTGCGGTGGCCTGGCTGTGCAGCCGGACGACGGCGCGGGCCGCCAGCAGGGTCTCCAGCGGGATCGGCACGTCCAGGATCCGCACGCCGAGCGGCAGCAGCCCGGGGTCGGTCTTGAAGACGTCGGGGTCCTCGGTGCGGTGCAGGGCGCCCATGGCGGCGAGCCGGTCCAGGTCGGCGTCGGAGGGGTCGCGGCCGATCCGCCGGGCGAGGTGCTCGCGGTCGGTCTCCTCGGCGGCCTCGGGCGTCCAGGAGGCGACCAGGGCGCGGTGGATGGCGAGGTCCAGCGAGCCGATGTCCTCGGGGAGTTGGGCGAGGTAGCGTTCGATCGCGGCCAGTGTGAGGCCCTGCCGCTGGAGTTCCTCGATGAGTTCCAGCCGGCCGAGGTGCTCCGGCCCGTACAGGCCGACCCGGCGCGGGCCGAGCTCGGGCGGCGGGAGCAGGCCCTTGGCGGCGTAGAAGCGCAGCGTGCGGACGGTCACCCCGGCCCGGGCCGCCAGTTCGTCGACGGTGAGCTGCGGTGTGCCTGCTGTCATCCGGTGCAACCTCTTCCGCCCGTTCGCCCCGCCGGGTGCGGCAGTCCTGCTGTGACAGCACCAGTGTGACAGTGCCGCGACCTGCCGGTCCACCGCGTCCGCCCGGCCGGGGGCCGTCCCGTTCCGCGCGCTTCGATGCGGCACCCGCACGCATCGGCCGGCACGGCCTAGGCTGGCGGTCATGAGCCCTTCGATCGCCACCAACACCCGGGTGGAGCTGGCCGAGTTGCTGGACTTCGTCCGTCCGCGCCACCGGGCGCTGCTGCTCACCCGCCGTGCCGACGGCACCCCGCAGGCCTCCCCGCTGACCTGCGGGGTGGACGACTCCGGCCGGATCGTGATCTCCACGTACCCCGAGCGGGCGAAGACCCGCAACGCCCGGCGGGACTCCGCGGTCAGCGTGGTGGTGCTCTCCGACGAGTGGGACGGCCCCTGGGTGCAGGTGGACGGCGAGGCCGAGGTGCTGGACGGTCCGGAGGCCGTGGAGCCGCTGGTGGAGTACTACCGGAACATCGCCGGTGAGCACCCGGACTGGGACGAGTACCGGGAGGCGATGCGCCGGCAGGGCAAGTCGCTGATCCGGATCACCCCGCGGCGCTGGGGCCCGGTCGCCACCGGCGGCTTCCCGGCCCGCCTGGTGCAGGACCGGTAGGAGACCGTCCGGACTGCCGGAGAGCCGGAGAGCCGGAGAGCCGGAGAGCCGGAGAGCCGGAGAGCCCGAGGGGTCGGTGCCGGGACGTTCCTCGGCACCGGCCCCTCGGGCCGACGGGTGTACCCCTGCGGTCAGGCCTGCGAGCGGCGGCGGGCCGCGACCAGGGCGGCGGCACCGAGCGCGACGGCCGTGCCACCGGCCGCGGCGATGCCGGCGAGCGGCGCGTCGGTGCCGGTGGAGGCCAGCCGGTCGGCGCCGGTGGTCGCCCCGGTGGTGGTCGTCCAGGCGGCGGTCGTGCCGGTGGTGGCCGTGGTGGTCCCGGTGGTGGCGGAGGCCGGGGTGACGGTGCTGCCGCCCTTGCCCTGCGTGCCGGTGCCGCCCTGGCCCGTGGTGCCCTGACCGGTGGTGGTCCGGCCGGCCGCGGCCTTGTCCTTGGCCTCCGCCTCGGGCAGACCGGTGGTCAGGAAGGCCCTGAGGGCCTCCGGGGTGTTGGCGGCCAGCGCGGCGAGGGCGGCCTTCCGCACCTCGG
Organism: Kitasatospora arboriphila; assembly: GCF_039528095.1. NCBI lineage: Bacteria > Bacillati > Actinomycetota > Actinomycetes > Kitasatosporales > Streptomycetaceae > Kitasatospora > Kitasatospora arboriphila. The sequence goes on along the minus strand of NZ_BAAALD010000057.1, from coordinate 1,844 downwards.
GGCCGCCGGTCTCGGCGAGCTGGGAGACCCTGAGCCGGTCGTCGGCGGCCCGGATCGAGGGCAGGTCGGCGAGGAACTTCAGCACGTCCGCGTCGGTGCCGTGCATCGCCTTCTCGGCGGCCTCGCGGAGGATCCGGCCGATGCCCTTCTCGCCGAGGATCCGGGCCACCTTGATCCGGTTGTCGTCGGCGATGATCTTCTTCAGCTCGACGGTGAGGAAGTGCTCGATCTCGGCGTCGGTGCCGCTCATCGCCTTCTGGGCGGCCTCGCGCAGGTACTGGCTGTTGTTCTGGTCGGCGATCAGCTGGACCAGCCGGACCCGGTTGTCCTGCGCCCGCAGCCGCGGGTAGTCGACGGTGAGGAAGTGCTCGACGTCGGCGTCGGTGCCGCTCATCGCCTTCTGGGCGGCCTCGCGCACGCCGCGTCCGGTGGTCGGGTCGGCGATCAGCTGCATCACCCGGACCCGGTTGTCCTGCGCCCGCAGCCGCGGGTAGTCGACGGTGAGGAAGTGCCGGCGGTCCTGCGGCGTTCCGGCGAGCGCCTTGGTGGCGGCCTCGCGGACGCCGCGGCCGGTCCGCGGGTCGGCCACGATGCGCTCGATCTCGGCGCGGTCGGCCGCGTCCTGCTTGGCCGCGTCGTCGGAGGCGGGGTCGCCGGCCGGTGCGGGAGCCTGGTCCGAGGCCGGCGGCGCGTCCGACTGGGACCGGCCGGCCGGCAGTTCCTCGGCCGACGCGGGTGCGGCGGCGAGGGCGACAGGTGCGGAGACCGCTGCCACGAGCGCGGCAGCGGCCAGCGAACGACGGATGTTCACGAATTCCCCCGGAATGATGATCAGACGTCACACCGTCTTCGCGGATCTTCACGCGCGACAGCGGATGTGATCGTACATCAATCATCTTGTATGTCGGCGAACTTACCCGTCCGGAGCCCCTCGGACGGGCCGCGGAGGCGGACCGAGGGCGGCCCGCACGAGGTCCAGCACCTCCTGGTCGGTCAGGCCCGACGCCCGCGCCTCGGCGACCAGGGCGCCGGCGGCCGCGCCGAGACGGGCCCGGCCCGGTGACGCGGCGTCGGTGATCTGCGCCCCGCGGCCGCGGCGCAGGTCGACCAGCCCCTCCTCGCGGAGGATCTGGTAACCGCGCAGCACGGTGTGCATGTTGACGTCGAGCGAGCCGGCGAGGGTGCGTGCGGGCGGCAGCCGGGCGCCGGGCCCCGCGGAGCCCTCGGCGACGGCGCGGCGGACGCAGGCGGCGATCTGCTCGGCCAGCGGCTGCGGGGAGGCCGGATTCACGCGGAAGAGCACGGGCGGTCCTCCCGGGAGCGCCGGACGAGGGCGTCGAGCAGCCCGGCGGCCGTGCCGGCGTCGGGGACGGAGACGGTGAACTCCCGTCCGTCGGTGAGCCGTACGGCGACGGCCTCGCCGGGTCGCAGCACCAGGCCGCTGCGCCCGGGCCCGGAGCGGTACCCCTCGTCGCCGAAGACCCCCGACCACCGGACCTCGCGGCGGTCGGCGGCGGCGATCCGCTCCAGCGGCAGCTGCACCCAGGGCCGGCGGACCAGCGGCAGCCGGACGGTCAGGCCGTTCCGGTCGACGGTGACCCGGACCCGGCCGGCGGCCGTGGTGAGCGCGCCGATCAGGGCGGTGGGCAGGGCCCCGGCGCCGGCCCCGGCGAGCAGCAGGACGGCGGCGAGCCCCAGCAGGGCGGGGCCGAGGGTGCCCAGCAGCGGCGAGCCGACCGTACGGGACCAGGAGGCGGACTCCCCGGCGGCGAGCTCGATCGGGGCGGGCGGCGGGGGACCGGCCGCGCCGGCCGGTGCCGAGGGGGCGACCGCGCCGCTCAGCA
>NZ_BAAALD010000056.1:41786-52263 GCF_039528095.1 Kitasatospora arboriphila | reverse complement strand
CGCCGCGCCCGGTGCACAGAACGCGATGCCTTGGCTTCTCGCATTTCCGGACCCATTCCGGACCCATTCCGGACCCGACTCCCCGGCCCGCGTGTGTCGGCGGTACGACAGGTTTCTTGCAGGGCTGGAACATTCGTTGACCCGGGAACGGGCCGGCTGGAACGCTGAGAGCGTGAGCCAAGCCGAGAGCCTCGTCGGGCGCCTGCACGTCGATCTGCGACGTCATGCCAGCGCCATCTGTGCCGCCTGCCGTTGACGGGCAGGCCCGCCACCGCGCCATGACGGCGCGCCGCCTCGCCGGCCTCACCTGAGCCCCCTGCCGCACTCCGGCGTACCCGGGCTCCGCTCTCCGACCGTTCCTCGGGCCTTCCGGCCGATGGCGGTCGTTCATCTCGCACTCCCTGTGCCACCGCTCTCCCGTGACGGGTTCCTCCGTGCTGTCCGGCTGCCGCCGACGTCGTGGTGTTCGCGTCCCGGGGGAGGGGTGTGCCGCCCTTCCCGCAAAGGACCTCCGCCATGCCCGCCACCTCCCGTCGCCAGTTCCTCGCGCTCGCCGCCGTGGGGGTCGCCGCCGCTGCCTGCGGCCGGGCCACCGCCTCCGCCGGCTCCGGATCCGAGACGAAGAAGCTCAGATACCAGGGCTGGGCGGGGCAGGTGACCCTGCCCGAACTCGCCGAGGACCTCGGCTACTTCGGTGACGTGAAGCTCGAATGGGTCGGTAACACCATCAGCGGCCCGCAGGACATCCAGTCCGCGGCGACCGGCCAGATCGACTTCGGCGGCGCCTTCAACGGCGCGGTCGTGAAGCTGATCGCAGCCGGTGCCCCGGTGAAGGCCGTGATCAGCTACTACGGCGTCGACGAGGCCGCGTACAACGGCTTCTACGTGCTGCAGGACAGCCCGATCCGTTCCGCCCGCGACCTGCTCGGCAAGAAGGTCGGGATGAACACCCTGGGTGCGCACAGCGAGGCCATCCTCGACATCTACCTGCAGCGCAACGGGCTCTCGCCGGCGGAGATCGCCAAGGTCGAGCCGATCGTGGTGCCGCCGGTCAACACCGACCAGTCGGTACGGCAGAAGCAGATCGAGGTCGGGGTGCTGGGCGGCGTGCTGCGGGACAAGGCGCTGGCCGCGGGCGGCATCCGGCCGCTGTTCAGCGACTACGACCTGCTCGGCAAGTTCAGCGCGGGGACGTACGTCATCACCAACCGCTTCCTGAAGCAGAACCCGACCACCGCGCGGACCTTCGTCACCGGTGTGGCCAAGGCGATCGAGTGGACCAGGACCACGCCGCGGGAGGAGGTCATCGCCCGCAGCGTCGAGATCGTGAAGAAGCGCGGCCGCAACGAGGACACCGCGGCCCTGAAGTACTGGAAGTCCGCGGGCGTGGCGGAGACCGGCGGTCGGATCACCGACGACGAGTTCAAGATCTGGATCGACTGGCTGGTCGAGCACGGCGACATCAAGGCCGGCCAGGTGAAGCCCGCCGACCTCTACACCAACGAGTTCAACGGCTACCCCGCGGCCGCGGCGACGGCCGCGAGCCCCTCCCCGAGCAGGAGTTGAGCGATGAGCGCCGACATCTCCTTCCGTTCCGTCAGCAAGGTGTTCCAGGTCCGCGGCGGGGGCGACTTCACCGCCGTGGACCGGGTGGACCTCGACATCGCCGCCGGTGAGTTCGCCGTGCTCGTGGGGCCGAGCGGTTGCGGCAAGTCCACCCTGCTCGACCTGCTGGGCGGGCTGACCGTGCCCACCTCCGGCGAGATCCTGCTGAACGGCCGCCCGGTGACCGGGCCCGGGCCCGACCGCTCCACCGTCTTCCAGCAGTACGCGCTGCTGCCCTGGCGCACGGCCCAGGGCAACGTCGAGTTCGGCCTGGAGTCGATCGGCGTGCCGAGACGCCAACGCGCCGCCCGGGCACGGGAGTACCTCGCGCTGGTGGGCCTCACCGGCTTCGAGGACCGGCACCCGCACGAGCTGTCCGGTGGCATGAAGCAGCGGGTGGCGATCGCCCGCAGCCTCGCCTACGACCCCGAAGTGCTGCTGATGGACGAGCCGTTCGCGGCGCTCGACGCCCAGACCCGCGAGTCGCTGCAGGACGAGCTGCGGCGGATCTGGCAGCAGACCGGGAAGACCGTCCTGTTCATCACCCACGGCATCGAGGAGGCGGTCTACCTCGGCGGTCGGGTGGCCGTGCTCACCTCCCGCCCGGGCCGGGTCAAGCAGGTCGTCCCGATCGACCTCGGCGACCGGAGCGCCGCCCAGGACCTGCGCTCCAGCCCGGAGTTCGCCCGCTACCGGCACGAGATCTGGAGCCTGCTGCACGACGAGGTCAGCCGCGCCCAGCAGTTGGAGAGAGAGGTCAGCGCCGCATGAGCACCGACGTCCGCCCGTCCGCCCCGCCCGTCCTCACCAAGCCCAAGCCCAACTCCGGGGCGCCGGCCGCCGAAGCCCCGGCCGTTCCGCCCCGGGAGGGTGCCCGTGCCGCGCGCCGCCGCTCCAGGCTGCCCCGTCTGCTGCTGGCCGGCCTCGGCAAGACCGTCGCGATCGCCGCACTGCTCGCCGTGTGGGAGGCCGCCCCGCGGCTGAACCTCGTCGACCCGACCTTCCTGCCGCCGTTCAGCCAGGTCGTCGACGCCTGGTTCGGCCTCCTGGACAGCGGCCAGCTCGCGACCAACACCCAGGCCAGTCTGACCCGATCGCTGAGCGGCTTCGGCCTCGCCGTCGCCCTCGGCGTGCCGCTCGGCCTGCTGATCGGCTGGTACCGGCCGGTCGCCAACCTGCTCAGCCCGGTGCTCGAACTCTTCCGCAACACCGCCGCGTTGGCGCTGCTGCCGGTGTTCGTGCTGATCCTCGGGATCGGGGAGACCTCCAAGATCTCCATCGTGCTCTACGCGTGCATCTGGCCCGTGCTGCTGAACACCATCAGCGCCGTCCGCACCGTCGACCCGACCCTGCTGAGGCTCGCCCGTTCACTGAACCTCTCGCCGTTCCGGCTGTTCCAGAAGGTGATCCTGCCGGCCTCCGTGCCGACCGTGTTCACCGGGATCAGGCTGGCCGGCGCGGTCTCCATCCTCGTCCTGGTCGCCGCCGAGATGGTCGGCGCCAAGGCCGGGCTCGGCTACCTGATCAACGCGTCGCAGTTCAACTTCGCCATCCCGCAGATGTACGCGGGCATCGTCACCATCTCCGTGATCGGCGTGCTCTTCAACCAGCTGCTGGTCGCCCTGGAGCGCCGCTTCACCGCCTGGCGCGCACCGGTGGGGGTCTGAGGGATGGGCGAGAGCCTCGAACTGACCGCGGACGTCCTGGTGGTGGGCGGCGGCCCGGCCGCCACCTGGGCCGCCCTCGACGCGGCCCGGGCCGGCGCCGACGTCGTCCTCGCCGACAAGGGCTACTGCGGCACCAGCGGCGCGACCGCCGCCGGCGGCACCGGAGTCTGGTACGTGCAGCCCGACCCGGCCGCCCGGGAGGCCGCCATGGCGAGCCGCGAGGGACTCGGCGGACACCTCGCCGACCGCGGCTGGATGGCCCGCGTCCTCGACCGCACCTACGCCAACATCAACGAACTGGCGGAGACCGGCGGATACCCCTTCCCGACGGCGCCCGACGGCCGCCAGCCGCGCAACGGACTGCAGGGCCCGGAGTACATGCGGCGGATGCGGATCAGGACCCGCCGAGCCGGGGTGCGCATCCTCGACCACAGCCCGGTCACCGAACTGCTCACCGCCGCCGACGGATCGGTCGCCGGCGCGGCCGGCCACCGGCGGCAGGCCGGGCACCCCTACCGGGTGCTGGCCGGCGCGGTCGTCCTCGCCACCGGCGGCTGCGCGTTCCTCAGCGGGGCCCTCGGCACCGACACCGACACCGGCGACGGCGCCCTCTACGCGGCCGAGGTCGGCGCCGAACTCTCCGGCATGGAGTTCTCCAACGCGTACGGCATCGCGCCCGAGCACACCTCCGTCACCAAGACCGCCTTCTACTCCTTCGCCACCTTCCACCGGGAGGACGGCAGCGTCCTGGAGGGCGCCGCCAGCCAGGGCGGCCGATCGGTCATCGCCCGCGAACTGCTCAACGCCAAGGTCTACTGCACCCTCGACCGGGCCGACCCGGCCGACCGGCAGGCGATGCGGCTCGCCCAGCCGAACTTCTTCCTCACCTTCGACCGGCTCGGCATCGACCCGTTCACCCAGCGGTTCGCGATCACCCTGCTCGCCGAGGGCACCGTCCGCGGCACCGGCGGCATCCGGATCGCGGACGCGGACTGCCGCACCACCGTGCCCGGCCTGTACGCGGCCGGCGACGCCGCCACCCGCGAGGAGATCTGCGGCGGCTTCACCGGCGGCGGCAGCCACAACGCGGCCTGGGCGATGTCCTCGGGCAGCTGGGCCGGTACCGGCGCCGCCCGGTACGCCCTCGGGCTCGGCCGCGCCGCCCGCACCCGGCCCGTGCGGGCCGCGGGCGGAGCCGGACTGCGGCCCACCGGCAGCGGCGGCGCCGACCACCGCGAGGTGACCGCCGCCGTCCAGGGCGAAGTCCTGCCGTACGACAAGAACTACCTGCGGCAGGGCGACACCCTCACCGGGTCGCTCCGGGTGCTCGACGACACCTGGCGGCTCCTGCGCGCCGGACTGCACGGCGAGGGCCGCGACGCGATCCGCACCCGGCAGGCCGCCGCGCTCGCCGCCAACGCCCGCTGGATGTACCGCTCGGCGCTCGCCCGCACCGAGAGCCGCGGCATGGCCCGCCGACTCGACTTCCCCGACCAGGACCCCGCCCAGCACCACCGGATCGCCACCGGCGGCCTGGACGAGGTCTGGACCCGCCCCGTGAAGGAGCCCGCCGTGAAGGAGCCCGTGTGATCGAACTCGTCTCCGCCGCCCGCTGCATCGCCTGCGACAAGTGCATCAGGGTCTGTCCCACCGACGTCTTCGACCGCGGCGCGGACGGCATCCCCGTGATCGCCCGGCAGGACGACTGCCAGACCTGCTTCCACTGCGAGGCCAACTGCCCCGTCGACGCCCTGTACGTCGACCCGCGCACCCGGCCGCAGCCCGTCCCGCACGACGAGGACGACCTCGCCGGCGCCGGACTGCTCGGCAGCTACCGGGCCCGGATCGGCTGGGGCCACGGCCGCACCCCCGGGGCGCTGCAGGCCATCGGCCCCGCCTTCGGGACCGCACCCATCACCTCCTGAAACTCCCGACCCGCACCACGAAGAGGAGCACACCCATGACCGCGTTCGAGCTCCACAAGGTCGGCGGCCGGATCGGCGCCGAGATCACCGGCATCGACCTCTCCCAGCCGCTCGACGGGCAGACCGTCACCGCACTCAACGACGCGCTGGTCGCCCACAAGGCGCTGTTCTTCCGCGGACAGCACCTCGACGACCAGGGCCAGACCCGCTTCGCCGGCTACTTCGGCCCGCTCACCACCGCCCACCCGACCGTGCCCTCGCTCGACGGACAGCCCAACGTCCTCGCCGTCGACAGCGAGGACGGCGGCCGGGCCAACCAGTGGCACACCGACGTCACCTTCGTCCGCACCCCGCCCAAGGCGTCCACGCTGCGCAGCCTCGTCGTCCCGCCCTACGGCGGCAACACCCTGATCGCCGACGCCCAGGCCGCCTACCGAGACCTCCCCGAGCAGCTGCGGGAGTTCGCGGACCGGCTCTGGGCCGTCCACACCAACGACTACGACTACGCGCAGGGCAAGGAGCTCGACGACGCCGAGGCCGAGCGCCGCGCCGTCTTCACCTCCCGCACCTACCGCACCGCCCACCCCGTGGTCCGGGTCCACCCCGAGTCCGGCGAACGCGGCCTGTTCATCGGCGGGTTCGCCGAACGCATCCTCGGCCTGCCCACCGGCGCCTCGCACGACCTGCTGCGCACCCTGCAGTCGTACGTCACCCGGCCCGAGAACGTGGTGCGCTGGCGCTGGTCGGTCGGCGACGTCGTGCTCTTCGACAACCGCTCCACCCAGCACTACGCCCCGGACGACTACGACGACCTGCCGCGCCGCCTGCACCGCGTCACCGTCGCCGGCGACGTGCCGGTCGGCGTCAGCGGCGAGCCCAGCTACATCGTCGAGGGCGACGACGCCGCGCACTACACCGGCTGAACCCGGCCACCGAGCGGCACCGCACCGGCCGCGCCGCCGGCGCACCGCCCGCGGCGCGGCCGGGCGCGTTCACCTCCCCCACACCTCCGCGACCTGCGCGGCGATCCGGCGGCCCTGCGCGAGGCCGGCCTCCGCGGCCGGCGTCCGCACCGCCGGGTCCAGCGGGTTCACGCCGAACGCGGCCGCGGACGCCTCGTCCGGGGTCACCGCCAGCACCGCCGCACCGCGCGCCTCCAACGCGGCGACCTGCGCGGTCAGCGCCTCGTCCGGCAGCGGCGCCAGCACCAGCACCCGGCCGCCCTCGGCCAGGTCGGCGTTGGCCGAGCTGCGGACACCGCCGTCCACGTACCGGGAGCCGTCCACCGAGACCGGCGGCCAGATCCCCGGGACGGCGCAGCTCGCCGCCACCGCATCGACCAGGCCCACCCCGGACTCCCGGTCGATCAGCACCTCCTCGGCCGTGCCGGCGTCCACCGCCACCAGGGTGAGCGGCCACGCCGGCCAGTCGTGCCGCGGCAGCCGCCCCTCGATCACCTCGCGGCGGGCCGGTTCGGACACCGTCTCCGCGGCCAGGGCCATCTCGCAGACCGACCGGCGCAGTTCCACCGGGTCGACGGTCTCCTCGACGAGCTTCCCCCAGACCGCGGTCAAGGTGGCGACCGTGGCCGGGTCGGGGGTCAACTCGGCGTTCTGCAAGGTGGGTTCGCTCTGCCGGTGGTAGAGCTCGGTGAGCGGCAGACCGCTCGCCAGCTGACCCGCCACGGTGGAACCCGCCGACGTGCCCACCACCTGGTCCGCCGTGCCGGCCACGGCGACACCCTCCGCCTCGAACCCGGCCAGCAACCCGGTCAGCCAGGCGATCCCCGCCAACCCGCCCCCGCCGAGCACCAATGACTTCCGGTCCGTCATCCCCGCCTCCTCGTCCGTGGGAGCGGGGCGTGGGTGCCGCGCTCCGAGAGTGCCAACGGGCCGGGGTGGGCGGGGTGTTCCTCGTTGGGGGCTGCTGCGCAGGGCTGGTGGGGTGGTGGGGTGGTGGGTGGAGAGCGGGGCGTGGGTGCCTCGCTCCGAGAGTGCCAACGGGCCGGGGTGGGCGGGGTGTTCCGTACCGGGAGCACGCTCTGTGCCGCGGGTGGTCACACCTCAGGGGCGCGGGGAACTGCGCAACCGGGACGCGGGTGTCATGACTGCACGGGCCGGGCCTGGTCCGTACGGTGAGCCGCATCCGAATTGCGCAGTTCCCCGCGCCCCTGGGTTCCTCCCCGCGCCGGGGGTGGGGGGTGGGGGGTGGGGTCAGGCCGCGGTGGACCAGCGGCCGGCGGGGCGGTGGAGGCCGTAGTGCTCGCGGAGGGTGCGGCCGGTGTAGCCCTCGCGGAAGAGGCCGCGCTTGCGGAGGATCGGCAGCACCTGCTCGACGAAGTCGGTGAGGCCGTCGGGGAGGATCGGCGGCATCACGTTGAAGCCGTCCGCGGCGCCCCGGGTGAACCAGGTCTCGATGTGGTCGGCGATCTGTTCGGGGGTGCCGACGGAGACCTGGTGGCCGCGGCCGCCGCCGAGTCGGCCGATCAGCTGCCGCAGGGTGAGTCCGTCGCGTTCGGCGAGGTCGCGGACGAGCTCGAAGCGGCTCTTGGCGCCGTTGATCTCGGTGACCGGCGGCAGCGGCGGCAGCGGGGCGTCGAGCGGGTGGTCGGTGAGGTCGACGCCGAGGACGCCGGAGAGGACGGAGACGGCGCGGGCGGGGCTGATCAGGGCGTCCAGTTCCTCGTCGAGGCGGCGGGCCTCGGCCTCGGTGGAGCCGATCACGGGCACCACGCCGGGCAGGATCTTCACCTGCTGCGGGTCGCGGCCCGCGGCGGCGGCCTGCCGCTTGAGGTCGGCGTAGAAGGACTGCCCCTCCTCCAGGGTCTGCTGCGCGGTGAACACGGCCTCCGCCCGGCGGGCGGCGAACGCGCGGCCGCTGCCGGAGGAGCCGGCCTGGACGAGCAGCGGGTGGCCCTGCGGGCTGCGCGGGATGTTCAGCGGCCCGCGGACGCGGAAGTGGGTGCCGGTGTGGTCGATCTCGTGGACCCGGTCGGGGTCGGCGAAGGCGCCGGTGGTGCGGTCGAGCAGGAGGGCGCCGTCCTCCCAGCTGTCCCAGAGCGCGGTGACGACGTCGAGGAACTCGTCGGCCCGTTCGTAGCGGAGGGCGTGCTCCTGGTTGGCGTCGCGTCCGAAGTTCTGGGCGGCGCGGTCGCCGGCCGAGGTGACGATGTTCCAGCCGGCCCGGCCGCGGCTGATGTGGTCGAGCGAGGCGAACTGCCGGGCGAGGTTGTAGGGCTCGGAGAAGCCGGTGGAGACGGTGCCGATGAGCCCGATCCGTTCGGTGACCACGGCGAGCGCGGTGAGCAGGGTGAACGGTTCGAAGTGGCTGATCAGGCCCCAGCCGCCGTCCGAGCGGGCCTCGACGCCGTCGGCGAGGAAGACGGAGTCGAAGGAGGCCGCCTCGGCCTGCCGGGCGAGGTCCTGGAAGTGGCCGATGTCGGCGGCCTGCGCCGGGTCGGTCCGGGGGTGGCGCCAGGCGGCCTCGTGATGGCCGACGCCCATGAGGAAGAGGTTGAAGTGCAGCTGGCGGTCGTTCTCGGGCATGGCGGAGGGCTCCGGCTCGGAGGAGGGGACGAGGGGTCCCTGCCATCCTCCGGGCGGCCCGGCGGGCGGACAACGATTCCTCGGCCCGGCGGAATTAATGCGGCGTTGACGGACCGTTCGCACTGGTCGGAGCGCTGGTGCGGGCCGGCCCGGCGCGGGGACCCGCAGGTCAGGACGCCCGGGCGGTGCGCAGCTCCATCGGCCGCCGGTACGCGCTGTCGAGGACTCCCGCGCAGGCGGCGACGGCCAGCAGGTCCAACCCGAAGGAGCCCGCGGCGACGAGCTGTCCGGGCTCGGGGCGGGCCCGGGCGAGCACCTGCTCGTGCAGGACGTCCGCGAGGTGCGGGGAGACGGCGAGTCCGGCCTCGCTGACCACCAGCACCTCCGGGTTGAGCACGTCGAGCAGCAGGGCCGCGGCGGGGGCGATCAGCCGCAGCCGCTCCTCGAAGAGTTCCAGGGCGTCGGGGCGGCCGGCGGCGGCACGGGTCAGCAGCAGGTCGAGGTCGGGCTGCGGGACGACGCCGAGCCGGTGCGCGCGGCGGACCAGGGCGCGGTCGGAGACGGTGGCCTGGAGGCAGCCGGTGCGGCCGCAGGGGCAGGGTTCGGTGGAGCCGGGCACCGGCAGGTGACCGATGTCACCGGCCCGGGAGCGCCTGCCCTGCAGGACGCCCCCGCCGGTGGCGATGGCGGCGTCGACGACGTTGCCGACGAAGAGCTGCACGAGGTCGGTGGCCTCGCGGCCGGCGCCGAAGAGGAGTTCGGCCCGGGCGAGGGCGCGGGCGTGGCCGTCGACGTGGACGGGCAGCCGGGTGACTCCGGCGAGGTGGTCGCGGACGGGCACGTCGTGCCAGCCGAGCGGGGCGTGCTCGACGACGACGCCGCGTTCGGAGTCGACCCAGCCGCCGGTGACGACGCCGACGCCGAGCAGCGAGCGTCCGGCGGTGCGGCGGGCGGTGAAGGAGGGCAGGTGGGTGCGGATCGTGCGCAGGACGGCGGTGGCGTCGCCGTGCCGGGGGAGCCGTTCGTGGGCGACGACGCGGCCGCGCAGGTCGAGCAGGGCGAAGGTGATCCACGGGACGCCGATGTGGACGCCGCAGGCGAGGTGGTGGCGGGTGTCGATGTCGAGCGGCAGCCGGGGCCGGCCGGCCCGCGGCGGGCCGTCGGCCGGGGGCAGTTCGCGCAGCAGGCCGAGGGCGGCGAGGTCGGTGGTGTGCCGGGAGACGGCGGCGGCGCTGAGGCCGGTGGCCCGGCCGAGGGCGGGGCGGGTCAGCGCGCCGCGCACCAGGACGGCGCGCAGCACCGCCCCGGCGCCGCCGCCCTCGGTGGACTGGGGGGCTCGGCCGAACGCGGGGGAGGCGACCAGGGAGAGCATGCGGTCGATGGTCGCAGCGGGGTGTTGCACGGGCGTGGCGGCGGCGTGAAGCGGTGGCGGGTCCGGTGGCCGGCCGCAGCACGAGAGGCTGCACCGCCGCGGCAGCGGGCGCACGCGGGCGGCGTACGGCCGGCCGGACGCGCCGGCGGGGTCGGGGCGGCGGGTCACACCGGCCGGCCGCGGACCGGGCGGCCGCCGCCCAGGTGTTCAGCCGGTTCCTGCGCCACCTGGCGTACCTGGAACTCGCGCCGACCACCGCGCCGCTGCCCGAGATGCAGTGGTTCCCGCCGACCCGGGCGGCGGTGGCCTGATGCGCGCCGACCTGCTCACCGACCCGGGCGACGGCCTCGTGGAGGCGCTCGC
>NZ_BAAALD010000056.1:22192-41777 GCF_039528095.1 Kitasatospora arboriphila | reverse complement strand
GCTGCCGCGCGGGCCCCGTCACCCGGTAGCCTTTCCGACATGAGTGGTGACATCCGCAGCGACCAGCCGCAGGGCCGCTTCCGACGCATGCTCAACCGGCTGACCTCCTCCACGGAGGAACTGGAGGCCGAGGAGCTGCGCCAGGACACCGCCGAGTCGGGATGCACCCCGATCGCCAGCTGCGGGGACCGCGAGGTGGTCACCGTGGCCGGGACCCTGCGTACCGTGACGATCCGCCCTCGGGCGGGCGTGCCGGCCCTGGAGGCCGAACTCTTCGACGGCAGTGACGCGCTGGACGTGGTCTGGCTCGGCCGCCGCTCGATCGTGGGCATAGAACCGGGTCGGCGGCTCATCGCCTCCGGCCGGATCAGCCACGCACGCGGGCGCCGCGTGCTGTTCAACCCCCGCTACGAGCTGCGTCCGGTCGGACACGGGAGCGAATCAGCGTGAGCAACCTTCCCGGCGGCGAGTCCGCCGCCCGCACCGCCGACCTGCCCACCGGGATCGAGCCGGTGGTGGCGCACGACCCCGTGCCGGAACCGGGCACGGCGGCGCACGACGCGGCGGCGTCCAAGGAGGCCGCCGAGACGGTGATCAAGGCCTTCGGCGGCGTCCGCGGCATGATCGACATGACCCTGCCGGGCCTGGTCTTCATCATCGCCTTCAACGTGACGCACCAGGTCGCCCCCGCCGCGTGGTCGGCGCTCGGCCTGAGCGCGCTGTTCGTGGTCGTCCGGCTGGCGAAGCGGGAGACGATCCAGCACGCGTTCAGCGGCGTCTTCGGCGTCGCGATCGGCGCCTGGATCTCGATGAAGACCGGCAAGGCGGAGAACTTCTACCTGCCCGGCCTGCTGTACAGCGTGGGCTACTGCGTGGCGCTGGCCGTCTCCGCGCTGGTGCGCTGGCCGCTGATCGGCGTGATGCTCGGCCCGATCACCGGCGAGATGTTCACCTGGCGCACCCAGAACCCGGGCCGGCTCGCCGCGTACACCAAGGCGACCTGGGCCTGGGTGGTGATCATGGGCATCAAGCCGGTGATCCTCTTCCCGCTGTACTTCACCGGGAACGTCAACCTGCTCGGCTGGCTGAAGGTCGCGCTCGGGATCCCGCCGATGCTGCTGGCGATGTACGTGACCTGGCAGATCCTGCTGAAGGCGCCGCCGCCGATCAAGGCGCAGACGGACACGGAGTGACGAGAGGGGCCGCACCCGCCGGGTGCGGCCCCTCCGCCGTGCCTGCGCGTCCCGCTACTGGGCGCCGGAGCCCGCCGACAGCAGGCTCTCCAGCTCCTCCTCGCGCTCCTGGGCGGCCACGAACAGCAGCTCGTCGCCGGCCTCCAGGGTGTCCTGCTTGCCCGGCACCAGCACCCGGCCCTCGCGGATGATCGTGACCAGCGCGGTGTCCACCGGCCAGGGCACGTCCGCGACCCGGGTGCCGACCAGTTCGGTGTCGGCGGCGAGGGTCAGCTCGACCAGGTTGGCGTTGCCCTGGCTGAAGCGCATCAGCCGGACGAGGTCGCCGACGCTGACGGCCTCCTCGACCAGGGCCGACATCAGGCGCGGGGTGGAGACGGCGACGTCAACGCCCCACGACTCGTTGAAGAGCCACTCGTTCTTCGGGTTGTTGACCCGGGCGACCACCCGCGGCACGCCGTACTCGGTCTTCGCGAGCAGCGACACCACCAGGTTGACCTTGTCGTCGCCGGTGGCGGCGATCACCACGTGGCAGCGCTGCAGGGCGGCCTCGTCCAGCGAGGTGATCTCGCAGGCGTCGGCGAGCAGCCACTCGGCCATCGGCACGCGCTCGACCGAGATGGAGTTCGGGTTCTTGTCGATGAGGAGGACGTCGTGGCCGTTCTCCAGCAGCTCGCCCGCGATCGAGCGGCCGACCGCACCGGCCCCGGCAATGGCGACACGCATCAGTGACCACCCTCCTCGGGGCCCTTCGCGAACGCGGCCTCGACCGCGTCCAGCTCGCTCCGGCGCAGGGTGACGTGCACCAGGTCGCCCTCCTGGACGACCATCTGCGGCTCGGGCAGCACGCCCTCGCCGAGCCGGGTGAGGAACGACACCCGGACGCCCGCGGCCTCCTCCATGGCGCTCAGCCGGTGCCCGACCCAGCTCGGGGCGTAGGCGATCTCGGCGAGCTGGATGCTGCCGCTCGGGTCCTGCCACAGCGGCTCGGCGCCGCTCGGCAGCAGCCGGCGCAGCATCTGGTCGGCCGTCCAGCGGACGGTCGCCACGGTCGGGATGCCGAGCCGCTGGTAGACCTCGGCGCGGCGGGGGTCGTAGATCCGGGCGGCGACGTGCTCGACGCCGAAGTTCTCGCGGGCGACCCGCGCCGCGATGATGTTGGAGTTGTCACCGCTGGAGACGGCGGCGAAGGCGCCCGCCTCCTCGATGCCCGCCTCCCGCAGGGTGTCCTGGTCGAAGCCGACGCCCGTAACCCTCCGGCCGTTGAACCCGGCACCGAGACGGCGGAACGCCGTCGGGTCCTGGTCCACCACGGCCACCGAGTGACCCTGTTTCTCCAGGGCTCTCGCGAGGGCCGAGCCCACGCGTCCGCAGCCCATGATGACGATGTGCACGGGACGCTACCTCACCCGGTCCGTTGGGGCCATGACCTGCGCAAACACCGCTCATCATCCTTCCACACCCCCGCATTCCGGGGGTGGATCGTCGTCGGCGCCTTCGACCTCGGCACCTGGGGCAACCAGGGTGTTGCCCGCTATCCCTTCATCCGACACGCTAGCCGGTCCACCGAACACAGTCTCGACGGAGGGGGCACCGGTCGTCGGAGCACATGTCGGCAGCCCCTACGATTCCTTGATGTGCCTATGCCTGCCGATCTCCCGAAACGCATCCTGATCGGGCGAGCGCTCCGCAGCGACAAGCTGGGGGAGACGCTCCTGCCCAAGCGGCTCGCGCTGCCCGTGTTCGCCTCGGACGCGCTGTCCTCCGTCGCCTACGCCCCCGAGGAGATCCTCCTCACGCTCTCCATCGCCGGGGCCTCGGCGATCCACTTCTCCTGGCAGATCGGCCTCGTCGTCGCCGTCGTGATGCTCGCGGTGGTCGCGTCGTACCGGCAGAACGTGCACGCCTACCCCAGCGGCGGCGGCGACTACGAGGTCGCCACCGTCAACCACGGCCCCAACTCCGGCCTGGTCGTGGCGAGCGCCCTGCTCGTCGACTACGTGCTGACCGTCGCCGTGTCCACCACCTCCGGCGTCGCCAACGTGGTCTCCGCCGTCCCCTCGCTGCGCGGCCACGAACTGCCGCTGTCGATCCTCGTGGTCATCCTGCTGATGGGCATGAACCTGCGCGGCGTCCGCGAGTCCGGCAGCGCCTTCGCCGTCCCCACCTACGCCTTCATGGCCGGTGTGATGGGCATGGTGGTCTGGGGTGCGATCCGCTCCGGCCTCGGCCAGACGATGAACGCCGAGAGCTCCGGCTTCCACCTGCAGGCCACCCCCGGCAACGACTCGCTGGCCGGCTTCGCGATGGTCTTCCTGCTGCTGAAGGCCTTCTCCTCCGGCTGTGCCGCGCTGACCGGTGTCGAGGCCATCTCCAACGGCGTCCCGGCCTTCCGCAAGCCCAAGAGCAAGAACGCCGCCACCACCCTGCTGATGATGGCGTCCATCGCCGTCGTGATGTTCATGGGCATCATCTGGCTGGCCCGCCTCACCCACGTGCAGATGGCCGAGGACCCGGCCGAGCAGCTCGTCGGCGCCGGCCCCGGCTACCACCAGAAGACCGCGCTGGCCCAGATCAGCGAGGCCGTGTTCTCCAACTTCACGCCCGGCTTCTACTTCGTCGCCACCGTGACCGGCCTGATCCTGGTGCTCGCCGCCAACACCGCCTTCAACGGCTTCCCGGTGCTCGGCTCGATCCTCGCCCAGGACCGCTACCTGCCCCGCCAGCTGCACACCCGCGGCGACCGCCTGGCCTTCTCCAACGGCATCATCCTGCTGGCCGGCGTGGCGATCCTGTTCATCATCGCCTTCGACGCCGACCCGACCCGGCTGATCCAGCTGTACATCGTCGGCGTCTTCGTCTCCTTCAACATGAGCCAGTCCGGCATGATCCGGCACTGGACCCGCCTGCTGCGCACCGAGACCGACCCGAAGAAGCGCTCGCACATGCAGCGCAGCCGGGCCATCAACGCCTTCGGCCTGGTGATGACCATGGCCGTGCTGATCGTCGTCCTCGCCACCAAGATCAGCCACGCCTGGATCGCCATCGCGACCATGGTCGTGCTCTTCGTGATGATGAAGGCGATCCGCCGCCACTACGAGCGGGTCTCCACCGAGCTCGTCGCCGCCGAGGAGCCCGAGGACGTCGCCCCGCCGACCCGGGTGCACGCCATCGTCCTGGTCTCCAAGCTGCACAAGCCCGCCCTGCGCGCCCTCGCCTACGCCCGGCTGGCCCGCGCGCACACCCTGGAGGCCGTCACCGTCAACGTCGACCCGGCCGACACCGAGGCGCTGCGCAAGGACTGGGACGCCCGCGGCATCGAGGTGCCGCTGAAGGTCCTCGACTCGCCGTTCCGCGAGATCACCGGCCCCGTCCTCGACTACGTCAAGAACCTGCGCCGCAGCAGCCCCCGCGACGTCGTCTCCGTCTACATCCCGGAGTACGTCGTCGGCCACTGGTACGAGCACCTGCTGCACAACCAGAGCGCCCTGCGCCTCAAGGGCCGCCTGCTGTTCAAGCCCGGTGTGATGGTGACCTCCGTACCCTGGCAGTTGGAGTCCTCCGAGCGGCGCAAGCCGCAGAAGGCATGGTCGGCGCCGGGCGCCGTCCGCCGCGGCGAGCCCCGCCACCACGGCGGCCGGCCGTTCGAGACCTCCGACACCACCCGGACCGGCAACAAGGACGGATCACCGTGACCCGCAACAACCCGCCCCGATCGGGCGGCTCGGCCGGCCGCTCCGGCCGCTCCGGCGGCCGCCCGGGCCAGGTGGCCCACCCCAAGTGGAGCAACCGGTCCGCCCGTCCGGCGGCCACCGACCGCGAGGGCTACACCGCCCAGACCGCGCCCCGCGCCCCCCGCGAGGAGGCGCCCGCGGACGAGCGGACGGCCCCGCAGGGCCGGCGGCCGGGCAAGCAGACCGTCCGCCCGCCGAAGGCGCTGCGCACCGGCGAGCCGAAGTCCGGCGCGGCGGCGAAGCGGGCGTCCACGGCGGCGTCCGGGCCCCGGGCCGAGTCGAAGCCCAGGGTGCCGAGCGGCGATCCGCTGGTCGGCGAGCGCTACGAGGTCGAGGTCGGCCCCGTCGCGCACGGCGGCGGCCACTGCGTCGCCCGGCACGAGGGCCGGGTGCTGTTCGTCCGGCACACCCTGCCCGGCGAGCGCGTGATCGCCCAGGTCACCGAGGGCACCACCACCTCCCGCTTCCTGCGGGCCGACGCCGTGGAGGTCCTGGAGCCCGCCAAGGAGCGCATCGCCGCGCCCTGCCCGTTCGCCGGCCCCGGCAAGTGCGGCGGCTGCGACTGGCAGCACGTCACCCCGGGCGGCCAGCGCAAGCTCAAGGGCCAGGTGCTGACCGAGCAGCTCGCCAAGCTCGGCGGGCTGACCCCCGCCGAGGCCGGCTGGGACGGCTCGGTGGAGCCGGTCGGCGGCAAGCTCCCGGCGGGCGAGGTCCCGGCCTGGCGCACCCGCGTCCAGTACACCGTCGACCCGGAGACCGGCCGGGCCGGCCTGCGCCGGCACCGCTCGCACGACGTGCAGCCGATCGACCGCTGCCTGATCGCCGCCGAGGGCGTCACCGAGCTCGGCGTCGAGGCACGGGACTGGGACGGCGTGGCCGCCGTGGAGGCGGTCGCCGCGACCGGCTCCTCGGACCGCCAGGTCATCCTGCGGCCGCGCCCCGGCGAGCAGCTGCCGCTGGTCGAGCTCGACCGGCCGGTGTCCATCTCCCGCGTCGACGAGCAGGGCCTCTTCCACCGGGTGCACGGCCGGACCTTCGTCCGCGAGCGGGCGGCCGGCCGGACCTGGCGGGTCTCCGAGGGCGGCTTCTGGCAGAT
Organism: Kitasatospora arboriphila; assembly: GCF_039528095.1. Taxonomy (NCBI): domain Bacteria; kingdom Bacillati; phylum Actinomycetota; class Actinomycetes; order Kitasatosporales; family Streptomycetaceae; genus Kitasatospora; species Kitasatospora arboriphila. Next base: position 35,754 of record NZ_BAAALD010000056.1, on the reverse strand, counting down.
CCACCCGCAGGCGCCGGACACCCTGGTCGACGCGGTGCTGGAGGGCCTGGACCCGCAGTGGGGCGAGATGGCCCTCGACCTGTACTGCGGCGTCGGCCTGTTCGCCGGCGCGCTGGCCGACCGGGTCGGCGAGGACGGCGCGGTGCTCGGCATCGAGTCGTTCAAGCAGGCCGTGGCCGACGCCCGGCACAACCTGGCCGCCCTGGAGAACGTCCGGATCGAGTGCGACCGGGTCGAGACCCTGCTGCCGCGCACCGGCATCACCGCCACCGACCTGATCGTGCTCGACCCGCCGCGCTCCGGCGCCGGCCGCGAGACCGTCGCGCACCTGGTCGGCCTGGAGGCCCGCCGGATCGCGTACGTCGCCTGCGACCCGGCGGCGCTCGCCCGGGACCTGGCGTTCTTCCGCGAGGGCGGCTACCGGCCGGTCTCGCTGCGGGCCTTCGACCTGTTCCCGATGACCCATCACTTCGAGTGCGTGGCGATCCTGGAGCCGGTCGGCGAGGGTCCCGGCGGGAACGAGTAGCCGCTGCCGCGGACAGGAACCGCTTCGATCGGCGGGCACGGGAGGAGACTCCGGTGCCCGCCGATCGGCGTTCCGGGGCCGGAGGGTCCCGTTCCGCGGAGCCGTGGCGGGAATTCGCCGTACACGCGTGTGCCGCCCGCCCGTCGACCGGGGGACGGCCGGGCGGCGGCCCCCGTTCACCGGCGGCGGTCGGCGCAGGTCGGGGGCGCTGCGGGACGGCGCCGTCCGATCGTTCCGCGGGGCTGGTTTCCGGTGGGGCGCGAACGGACATCTGAGGGGGGCGGGCACGGCGAGGCGGCCGGAATGCGCCCTTGCTGTGCTAGCACCCCAGCGCTAGCTTGAATTCATGGCCAAGAAACAACTCAACGTCCGGGTGGACGCCACCACCGCCGAGATGGCCCGGGAACGGGCCGAGCAGCAGGGGATCAGCATGAACCAGTACATCGAACGGCTCGTCCAGCAGGACATGGGCGAGGCCGGGCGCCTCTTCGTGGACACCGCGGCCCAGTTCATGAAGGAGTACGAGACGGCCTTCCTGGCCGAGTTCGGGGAGCCGGGTGCCCAGGATGTGCGCCGTTGAAGCTCGAGGTCGACCTCTCGTGGCTGCTCATGACCGCTGAGCAGTACACCCCGGGCGACCCCCAGGTCACCGACTACGGGTCGCTGCTGGCCGCGGTCGCCCGGCACCAGGCCGAGATCTTCGACATCGCCGTCTACCCCGAACCGCACGACCGGGCCGCGGCCCTGATGCACCAACTGATCCGCATCCCCTCGCTGGAGCGGAACAACGAACTGTTCGCCACCGCCGTCGCCTACGCCTACCTGGTCGCCAGCGGCTGCAGCGTCGCCACCACCGCGCGCGAGGTCCGCAGTCTCGCCCGCGGCATCCGCGAGGGCAAGATCGGCGTCAGCGGGGTCGCCGAACGGCTCTCCGCCTGGGTCGTCGACGAGCCCGAGGAGGAAGAGGTCAGCGGCGACGACGACGAGGACGACACCGACTGACGCGCCGGGCGACACCGGCCGACTCGTTAGGCTTGGGCCCCACCCCCGAGCCCGACGAGGACCGCCACGTTGCTGCAGGACATCGAGCCCCACCTGGCCTGCCCGCACTGCGCGCAGCACCTCGCCCTCGACGGCCGCACCCTGCGCTGCCCCGCCGGGCACAGCTTCGACCAGGCCCGGCAGGGCTACGTCAGCCTGCTTCCCGGCGACGCGCACACCGGCACCGGCGACACCGCGGAGATGGTCGCCGCCCGCAGCGACTTCCTCGCCGCCGGCCACTACCGGCCCGTCGCCGAGGCACTCGCCGACGCCGCCGCGGACGCCCCCGGGGACCTCTCCGACGGACTGGTCGCCGACCTCGGCGCCGGCACCGGCCACTACCTCGCGCACGTCCTCGACCGCCTCGACGGCCCGGCCGGCGCCGCCCTCGACATCTCCAAGTACGCCCTGCGCCGCGCCGCCAGGGCCCACCCCCGGATCGGCGCCGTGGTCTGCGACGCCTGGCGGCCGCTGCCCCTGCTCGACGACTGCGCCGACCTCGTCCTCAACGTCTTCGCCCCGCGCAACGGCCCCGAGATCCGCCGCGTGCTGCGCCCCGGCGGACGCCTGCTGCTGGTCGCGCCGACCTCCCGCCACCTGCGCGAACTCGTCTCCGGGCTCGGCCTGCTGTCGGTCGACGAGGAGAAGGAGCGCCGGATCGACGAGAAGCTGAACCCCTGGCTGCGCCCGATCGACCGCACCGAGGTGGAGTTCACCCTGCGGCTGTCGCACCGGGACGCCGCCGCCGTCGTCGGCATGGGCCCGAACGCCTGGCACACCGACCCGGACCGGCTCGCCGCCGCACTCGCCGCCCTGCCGGAGCCGGTCGAGGTCACCGGCTCCGTGCTGCTCTCGGTGTACGGCTGAGCTGCCCTCGGTGTGCAGCTGAGCTGCTCCCGGTGTACGGCTGACGCATCGCCGGCCGGGACGGCGTCCGTGTCGCCGGCCGCACCCGTGTCCGCGCCGGTGTCCTCGTCGCCGTCCGTGACGCGGCCCGTGCTGTCGGCACCGGGCCGCGTGGACCCGCAGGGGAGGCGGTGGGGGCGGTGTGCGAATGCTGAGCCGTTCGTGTGAACCGGCCCGAGCAGGGACGTTTCGTCCGGCCCCCCGGCCGCTAGGGTCCCCCGGGTGACCAGCGAAGCCGCCGCTCCCGCAGCCCCGATCGCCCGTCCCACCCGCCGCCCCGCGGTCGAGGAAATCCGGCTGACCTCCTTCAAGTCCTACCGCCGCACCACCCTGCCGCTCTCCCCGCTGACCGTGCTGCACGGCCCGTCCGGCGTCGGCAAGTCGAACGCGCTGGACGCCCTGGCGGTGCTCTCCCGGCTGGCGATCGGAGAGGAGATCGGCCCCTCGCTGGACGGCGTCGGCGGCACCGCAGGCCCGCTCGCCGGGCCCGTGCGCGGCGGCCTGATGGGGTGCGTCCCGCACGGCCGCAACGCGATCATCCTCGGCTGCACCGTCCGCTCCTGCGCCGGACCGATCCGGCTGGAACTGGTCGTCCGCACCGACGGCCGCGTCCGGGTGGCCCGGGAGTGGCTGACCCTCGCCGGCGAGACCTTGGTGGAGACCGGCGAACAGGACATCGCCCAGGGCCGGGTCAACGTCACCTGGCACAACGACACCCGGCAGGGCGACATCCGCGCGCCCTTCCCCAGCGACAGCCTGATCACCGCTCAGATCCCGCTCCGGGTGGCCGGCTCCTCGCCCGGCGAGCGCAAGGTGCTCGCCGCCACCGAACAACTGCTCACCGCCCTGCGCGAGGTCTTCCCGCTGCACCCGGTGCCCGCCGCGATGCGCAGCTGGACCAGGCCCGAACCGCAGGCCCGGCTGGTCGGTACCGCCTCCAACATCTCCGCCGTGCTCGCCCGGCTGGAGAACGAGTGCAGCCGCCGCTACGGGCGCCTGCTCAAGGCCGTCCAGGCCGCCGCCCCGCACCCGCTGCTCGGGCTGGAGGTCGCCCGCCGCGGGGAGGACGCCCAGCAGCGGCTGATGGCCGTCTTCGACGAGGGCGTGCTCGGGCGCACCGGCGCCGACCAGGCCTCCGACGGCATGCTGCGGCTGCTCGCCTTCGCCGCGGTGCTGCTCACCGGGGCCGGGGTGCTGGACGTCGACGCCGCGGCCGAGGTGCCCTCCGCCCACCGGCAGCTGACCGTCCTCGCCGAGGACCTGGGGGCCGGTCTGGGCACCGAACAGGTCGCCTCGCTGCTGCGGGTCGCCCGCGAGGTGTGCGACAAGGGGGACGTCCGGCTGCTGGCCGCACTGCAGGAGCCCGCCGCCACCGCGGAGGTGGAGGGGCTGGACCTGGTCGAGTGCCGCCGCGACCCGGCCACCGGCCACAGCGTGCTCGTCCTGCCGGACCGGACGCCCCGGGTACCGCAGCAGGCCGGGAGGGGCGACGCCGATGGGGTAGACCTGGGGGCGTGACCGACAACGACAAGCCCTCCGGCCCCGGTGGTTCCCACCCCGGCCGCGGCGGATCCGGCCGCCCCGCGCCCGAGCCCGGACCGGCGCCGGGCGAGGACGCACTGGTGCGGCTGAGCCGCCGCCTCGACGCGTTCGCGGCGGCGCGCAGCTGGCAGCCGTACCACACGCCCAAGAACCTGGCCGCGGCGCTCAGCGTGGAGGCCGGCGAGCTGCTGGAGATCTTCCAGTGGCTGACGCCGGAACAGGCGGACGCGGTGATGGCCGAACCCGACCGAGCCCACCGGGTCCGGGACGAGGTCGCCGACGTGCTGGCCTACCTGCTGCAGTTCTGCAGCGTGGTGGGGGTTGACCCGGCAGAGGCGCTGGCGGCCAAGATCGAGCGGAACGAGGAGCGCTTCCCGGTGCCGGGACGCTCGCCGGCTGCGGGCGAAGGGGTGGCGTCGCGGCCGCCGTCCGCGGGTGGGAAGCCGCTGTCCGCGGGTGCGGGCTCGCCGTCCGGGGCTTCGGAGTCGCTGCCTGCGGGTGGGGAGTCGCCGTCCGGGGCTTCGGAGTCGCCGTCCGCGGGTGCGGGCTCCTCCGGGGATTCGTCGGACGATCGGACCGGCTGACGCCCGAGTTCAGGTGGTTCGTCGCTCGTGCGGGTGACCCCGGTTGTCCACAGGGGCGGGTTGTCCACAGGTCCGGCCCGGGCGGCCGGCCCGGGTGGGGCCGGCCAGCACGCTTGCGTCGAGAGACACCGTCGGCAACGGCGGTCCCGATGCGAGCGAGGGGAGCGGCGGCATGGACGCGCTGCGACTGATCAAGACGACCCGGCACGCACTGGCCGAGGCCAGGACGGCGCAGGGCGTGCTGCTGGAGGCCCGTCAGGCCGGCCTGCTCACCGAGGCGGTCGGTGCCCGGATCGCGGAGCAGGACTCCGGCGAGATCGGCGCCCTCGGCCAACTCCTCTGCGACGCGGGCGCCCATGCGGCAGGCTGCCTCGACGACCCGCCGGGCGCCCTCGGCACCCTCGACACGCTCGACGTCCTCGGCCCGCCCGGCACGGACTGGGCCGGCGGCCGGGCCCGCCGCCTGGACGACCTCGGCGAGCTCGACCCCGTCCTGTGCGAACTCTGCTTCCTGCTGCACGAGGTGGCCGAGGCGCTCGTCGTGCTCGCCTGCGGCGCCGACGCGGAGAGCGTCTACTGGCGCTGCATCGACGGGGTGGACGCCGGTGCCGACTGCAAGGAGGTGGCGGCCGAGCTGCTCCGGGCCGTCCGCCGCGCGAACGGTCTCCCGCCGCCCGAGGAGGACGGGCCGGAGTACCTGGACGAGGGCCCGTTCGACGTCCCGGCGGGCCGGCCGGGGTGCTCCGGGGAGGCTGTGGACTCCGTGGACTCCGTGGGCGCCGGGGATTCCGTGGACCTGTCGGCCACCGGGTCGGAGGACCCGTCGGAGCGACTCGGCCCGCTGCTGTCCGTCCGCCTCGGCCCGCCAATCGGTACTGGTGCCGGTGCCCGTGCCCGTGCGGGGGCGGGTGCCGGAGCGGTGGGTCAGCCGTGAGCGTCCGGCCGGGGAGCCTCGTCGTCCGGCGTGCCGGTCCGGGAGGCGGAGGACCGCAGATCGGCGCCCAGACCGGCCAGGCTGGCACTCACGGTCGCCAGCAGCTCCTCCATCTGCTGCAGGAGGTCCTTCGACGCCTCGGCCGCGGACACGTCGTCCGCGAGGTTCTGGGACGCGCCGCCGGGCCCCTCGCCGACCGGAGCGGACAGCGAGTCGGACAGCGAGTCGGGCGGGGAGTCGGAGGCGGAGTCGGACAGGGGATCGGACATGGGGGTGCCCTTCCAGCTCGACGGTGCGGAGTACGGCGTCCGATACCGGCGCCGCCCGTCCAACGACCCCCGCCCGCGGGCGGTCACCGGGGACCACCCGTTGAGGTCCAAGACCGCCGCCGGGTCAGCCCCTCGGGTGAGCGCGGCTTGCGGCCCCGGTCCGCCCTCGGCTAGGCCCGGAGCCGGGGCCGACCGAGGGCGGGACCGGGCGCCGCCCGGTGAGCTGCGGCGGAACGGCGGCGGGCCCGGGCCGCGTACACGGAGGTACGCCGCCCGGGCCCGCCCGGAACACAGGAGATCAGTTGTGCGCGTGCAGCTCCGCGTTCAGGCCGCCCCACGAGCCGGACCGCGCGATGACCTCGACGGCGCCGCTCTGCGAATTGCGGCGGAACAGCAGGTTGTCCTGGCCGGACAGCTCGACCGCCTTGGCGATCTTGCCGTCCGGGGTGGTCACCCGGGTGCCGGCGGTCACGTACAGACCGGCCTCCACCACGCAGTCGTTGCCCAGCGCGATGCCGATGCCGGCGTTGGCACCGAGCAGGCAGCGCTCGCCGACCGAGACGACCTGCTTGCCGCCACCGGACAGCGTGCCCATGATCGAGGCGCCGCCGCCGATGTCGCTGTGGTCGCCGACCACGACACCGGCGCTGATCCGGCCCTCCACCATCGAGGTGCCCAGCGTGCCGGCGTTGAAGTTGACGAAGCCCTCGTGCATCACCGTGGTGCCCTCGGCGAGGTGCGCGCCGAGGCGGACGCGGTCCGCGTGGGCGATCCGCACGCCCGTCGGGACGACGTAGTCGGTCATCCGCGGGAACTTGTCCACGCCGTAGACGGCCAGCTGACCGCCCTGCGCGCGGACCGCCAGACGGGCCTGCTCCACGTTCGCCACCGGCACCGGGCCGACGCTCGTCCAGGCGACGTTGGCGAGCAGACCGAAGATGCCGTCCAGGTTCTGCCCGTGCGGCTTGACCAGACGGTGGCTCAGCAGGTGCAGACGCAGGTAGGCGTCGTGCGCGTCGAGCGGCTTGTCGTCCAGGGAGGAGATGGTGGTGCGCACGGCGACGACCTCGACGCCGCGGCGGGCGTCGCTGCGCAGCGCCTCGGCCGCGCCGGCACCGAGCTCGGACTCGGCCTGCTCGGCGGTCAGCCGGACGGTGCCCGCCGGGCCGGGCTCGGCCGTCAGCTCGGGCGCGGGGAACCAGGTGTCCAGGACGGTGCCGTCGGCCGCGATCGTCGCCAGGCCGGCCGCGACGGCGCCGCGTGCGAGGGAGGAGGTTTCAGCAGTCACATCGTGCACGTTAACGAATCGGGGGTGGCCGTGCCGAACGCGCTCACCGTGCGGACGCCGCGACCGGGCACCCGCGCGCCCCCTCCGACGTCCATGCCCCCGACCCCGCGGCCGACCCGCCGGCGCGCGGACCGCCCCCGGGACGGGCCGGCACCCGGGCAGGCCCGGGACTTGCGCAGCGGCGCAAAATCCGGTGACCGGCCGATCGTCCGTCGGCGATACTCGACCGGGTGTTCATCTCGATCTCCACCACGGCCACAGCCGACCGCCCGGCCACTGACCTGGGCTTCTTGCTGCACAAGCACCCGGAGAAGGTGCAGCGCTTCTCCACCTCGCACGGGGTGGCGCACGTCTTCTACCCGGAGGCCACCGAGCAGCGGTGCACGGCGGCCCTGCTCCTCGACATCGACCCCGTCGCCCTCGTCCGCCAGGGCCGCGGCCGGGGCCGGTCCGGCTCGCCCGACCTCGCCCTCGCCCAGTACGTGAACGACCGGCCCTACGCCGCGTCCTCGCTGCTGGCGGTGGCGCTGCGCACGGTCTTCCGGTCGGCGATGAAGGGCGTCTGCGAGAAGCTGCCCGGCCGGGCCGAGCTGGTCATGCCGCTGCGCATCGACCTCCCCGCGGTCCCCGCGACCGGCGGCGGCGAGGGCGGCGGTCCGGCGATGGTGCGGCGGCTGTTCGAGCCGCTCGGCTGGCAGGTGGACGCGGTGGCGGTCCCGCTGGACGAGACCTTCCCCGAGTGGGGCGAGTCCCGCTACGTCCGGGTGGAGCTGACCGGTGAACTGCGCCTGGCGGACGCGCTGCAGCACCTGTACGTGCTGCTGCCGGTACTCGACGGCGCCAAGCACTACTGGGTGGCGCCCGACGAGGTCGACAAGCTGCTCGCCGCCGGCGAGGGCTGGCTGGCCGACCACCCCGAGCTCGCCGTGATCACCCGCCGCTACCTGGCCCGGCGCTGGTCGCTGACCAGGCTCGCCATGGAGCGGCTGGCCCTGGCCCGGCTCGCCGAGGCGGACGACAGCGAGGCCGAGGAGCTGGACAACGCCGTCGACGACGACCCGCCGGCCGACGACCCGGCCGCCGAGGCCCCCGGCACCGACGCGGCCGGCACCGACACGGGCGGCACCGACACGGCTGTCACCGACGCTTCGACCGGCTTCGCGCCGACCGCGGCCGAGCCGGACGCCGGCGACCGGCCCGTCCCGCTCGCCGTCCAGCGGCGTGCCGCGATCCTGGCCGCACTGGCCGAGACCGGCGCCGCCCGGGTGCTCGACCTCGGCTGCGGCCAGGGCGAGCTGGTGGGCGAACTGCTGAAGGACGCCAGGGTGACGGAGGTGCTCGGCGTGGACGTCTCCTCGCGGGCGCTGGCCGCGGCCGGGCGCAAGCTGCGGCTCGACCGCATGAGCGAGCGCCAGGCAGCCCGGGTCCGCCTCATCCAGGGCGCGCTCACCTACACCGACGCCCGGCTCAAGGGGTACGACGCGGCCGTGCTGTCCGAGGTGATCGAGCACCTCGACCTGCCCCGGCTGCCCGCCCTGGAGTACGCCGTCTTCGGCGCGGCCCGTCCGCAGGCCGTCGTCGTCACCACCCCGAACGTCGAGTACAACGTCCGCTGGGAGACCCTCCCGGCCGGCCACGTCCGGCACTCCGACCACCGGTTCGAGTGGAACCGGGCCGAGTTCGCCGCCTGGGCCGAGCGGGTCGCCGGCACCTACGGCTACACCGTCGCCCTCCGGCCGGTCGGACCGTTCGACGAGGAGGTCGGCGCGCCGACCCAGCTCGCCCTGTTCCGCACGGCCACCACCGACAATGCCCCTGAAGGGAGCGTGACCCGATGACCTCCGACGTCCTGCCCACCGGCGGCTCCGCCGCCGACGGCCTGCCCGCCGGCCCCGCGGACACCGGCCCGGACACCGGCGCGGACACCACCGCGGACACCGGCGGCATCGTCGGCGCGGCTGCCGACGCAGCCGCGGCCGAGGCCGCGCAGCCCGTCCGCCGACTGCCCGTCACCGACGTGTCCCTGGTCGTCCTGATCGGCACCAGCGGCTCCGGCAAGTCCACCTTCGCGCGCCGGCACTTCCAGCCGACCCAGGTCGTCTCCTCCGACTACTGCCGGGGTCTGGTCGCCGACGACGAGAACGACCAGTCGGCGTCCACCGACGCCTTCGACGTGCTCCACTACATCGTCGGCAAGCGCCTCGCGGCCGGCCGGCTCACCGTCGTCGACGCGACCAACGTGCAGCCGGAGTCCCGCAAGGCGCTGATCAGGCTCGCCCGCGAGCACGACGTGCTGCCCATCGCGATCGTGCTGGACGTGCCGACCTCGGTCTGCGCCGAGCGCAACAGCCACCGCCCGGACCGCCAGCTGCCCGCGCACGTCCTGCCGCGCCAGCAGCGCGAGCTGCGCCGCTCGATGAAGGGGCTGGAGCGCGAGGGCTTCCGCAAGGTGCACGTCCTGCGCGGCGAGGCCGAGGTCGCCGCCGCCGAGATCGTGCCGGAGAAGCGGTTCAACGACCTGCGGCACCTCACCGGCCCGTTCGACATCGTCGGCGACATCCACGGCTGCCGTTCCGAGCTGGAGACGCTGCTCGTCCGCCTCGGCTACCGGATCGACCGCGACGACCGCGGCCGCGCCGTCGACGCCGCCCACCCCGAGGGCCGTACCGCGGTCTTCGTCGGCGACCTGGTCGACCGCGGCCCGGACACCCCGGGCGTGCTGCGCCTGGTGATGGGCATGGTCGCGGCCGGCCACGCCCTCTGCGTGCCCGGCAACCACGAGAACAAGCTCGGCCGGCACATGGACGGCCGCAAGGTCACCGTCTCGCACGGCCTGAAGGAGTCGATCGACCAGCTCGCCGCCGAGCCGGAGGAGTTCCGGGCCGAGGTCCGGGCGTTCATGCGCGGCCTGGTCAGCCACTACCTGCTGGACGGCGGCGCCCTGGTGGTCTGCCACGCCGGCCTGCCCGAGAAGTACCACGGCCGCAACTCCGGCCGGGTCCGCTCGCACGCGCTCTACGGCGACACCACCGGCGAGACCGACGAGTACGGCCTGCCGGTCCGCTACCCGTGGGCCGAGGAGTACCGCGGCCGGGCGCTCGTCGTGTACGGCCACACCCCGACGCCCACGGCGAGCTTCGTCAACAACACCATCTGCCTGGACACCGGCTGCGTCTTCGGCGGCCACCTCACCGCCCTGCGCTACCCGGAGCGCGAGCTCGTCACCGTCCCGGCCGAGCAGGAGTGGTACGCCCCGCGGCGCCCGCTGCACACCGACGCGCCCGGCGGCCGCGAGGGCCGTCCGCTGGACCTGGCCGACGTGGCCGGCCGGCGGATCGTCGAGACGGCGCACCACGGGCGGGTCTCCGTCCGCGAGGAGAACGCCGCCGCGGCGCTGGAGGTGATGAGCCGCTTCGCCCTCGACCCGCGGCTGCTCGCCTACCTGCCGCCGACCATGGCGCCCTCCGCCACCTCCCGGCGCGAGGGCTACCTGGAGCACCCGGAGGAGGCGTTCTTCGCCTACCGCCACGACGGCGTGCAGCAGGTGGTCTGCGAGGAGAAGCACATGGGCTCCCGCGCGGTCGTCCTGGTCGCCCGGGACGGGTCGGCGCTGGAGAAGCGGTTCGGCCTCGCCGGACCGGGGGCGATCTGGACGCGCACCGGCCGCGCCTTCCTCGGCGACGAGGAACTGACCGGCGCCGTCCTGGCCCGTCTGCGGGCCGCCGCCGAGCGGGCCGGGCTCTTCGACGAGCTGGGCACCGGCTGGCTGCTGCTGGACGCCGAGCTGATGCCGTGGTCGCTGAAGGCGGCCGAGCTGCTGCGCCGCCAGTACGCGGCGGTCGGCGCTGCGGCCGGCGCCGCCCTGCCGCAGGTGCTCGACGCGCTCGACCGGGCCGCCGAGCGCGGCCTGGACGTCGCCGACCTGACGGCCCGGCAGCGGCAGCGCGCGCTCGACGCCGACGCCTTCACCGCGGCGTACCGGCGCTACTGCTGGCCGACCGAGGGCCTCAGCGGGATCAGGCTCGCCCCGTTCCAGCTGCTGGCCGCCGAGGGTGCCAACCTCGCCGTGCTGCCGCACGACCGGCACCTCGGGTGGCTCGACCGGCTGGTCGGGGCCGACGACCCCGACGAGCCGATCCTGCAGCGCACCGGCCGCCTGGTCGTGGACACCGCGGACGAGGCCTCCGTCGCGGCCGGCATCGCCTGGTGGGAGGAGCTCACCGAGGCCGGCGGCGAGGGCATGGTGGTCAAGCCGCTCGCCTCGCTGGTCCGCGACGCCGGCGGGCGGCTGGTGCAGCCGGGCGTGAAGGTCCGCGGCCGGGAGTACCTGCGGATCATCTACGGCCCGGACTACACCGAGTACCTGGACCAGCTGCGCCAGCGCTTCCTGGGGCACAAGCGCTCGCTGGCGCTGCGCGAGTACGCCCTCGGCCTGGAGGCGCTGGACCGGCTGGCCGCCGGCGAGCCGCTGTGGCGGGTGCACGAGCCGGTCTTCGCGGTGCTCGCCCTGGAGTCCGAGCCGGTCGACCCGCGGCTGTGACCTGCCCGTGCGCGCGACCGCCGTCCCCGTGACGCCGTCCGGCCCGCCCCCGCGCGACCTGCGGGGGCGGGCCGGGTCGCCCGCATCACAGCGCCATCCCTGCATACAAATTCCGACAGTCGTATACACTTCCCGTCTCGACATCGGACGACCCAGGAGCCCGGCATGGCGTTCAACCTCCGGAACAGGCACTTCCTCAAGGAGCTCGACTTCACTCCCCAGGAGTTCCGCTTCCTGGTGGACCTCGCCGCGCAGCTGAAGGCCGCCAAGTACGCCGGCACCGAGCAGCCCCGGCTGCGGGGCAAGAACATCGCCCTGATCTTCGAGAAGACCTCCACCCGGACGCGCTGCGCCTTCGAGGTGGCCGCCCACGACCAGGGCGCCGCCACCACCTACCTCGATCCGGCGGGTTCCCAGATCGGCCACAAGGAGTCCATCCGGGACTCGGCCCGGGTGCTCGGCCGGATGTTCGACGGCATCGAGTACCGCGGCCACGGCCAGGAGATCGTGGAGGAGCTGGCCGCGCACGCCGGCGTCCCGGTGTGGAACGGGCTGACCGACGAGTGGCACCCGACCCAGATGCTCGCGGACGTGCTCACCGTCCGCGAGCACTGCGCCAAGCCGCTCGGCGACGTCGCCCTCGCCTACCTCGGCGACGCCCGCAACAACATGGGCAACTCGCTGCTCGTGACGGGCGCCCTGCTCGGCATGGACGTGCGGATCGTGGCCCCGCGGGAGCTCTGGCCGGCCGACGACGTGCAGAAGGCCGCCCAGGACCTCGCCGCGACGACCGGCGCCCGGATCACCGTCACCGAGTCGGTGGAGGAGGGCGTGGCGGGCGCCGACTTCCTCTACACCGACGTCTGGGTCTCCATGGGCGAGCCCAAGGAGGTGTGGGCCGAGCGGATCGCCCTGCTGAAGCCGTACCAGGTCTCCATGGACACCGTCCGGCTGACCGGCAACCCCGCCGTCAAGTTCCTGCACTGCCTGCCCGCGTACCACGACCTCGGCACCGAGATCGGCCGCCAGATGCACGAGGAGACCGGTATGACCGAGCTGGAGTGCACCGACGAGCTCTTCGAGTCCGCGCACTCGGTGGTCTTCGACCAGGCGGAGAACCGGCTGCACACCATCAAGGCCGTGCTGGTCGCCACCCTCGGGGACTGACCGCACCCCCGGGGACCGGGCCGGGCGTGCCGCCGCCGGCGGTCCGGTCCGCCCCGGGGCGCTCAGAAGTCGACGTTCACGCACGCCACCCGGGCGCCCGCCGGGTGGGCGCCCTCGGCGTGCACGGTGTGCAGCACCAGCGACCGCGCCCCGCCCGGCCGGAACCGCCAGTGCACCGCGGTCCGCGCCGTCCCGTCCCCGGCCGCGTCGGTGCGCAGGGCGAGCCGGACCTCGTTGCGGTCGTTGGCGTAGGCCGGGTCGGTGGAGGGCTGCACCGGGTCCACGGCGTCCTGGTAGTGCGGGCCGGAGGCGGCCGGGTCCGCCCCGCACTGCCCGGTGTGCACGTGGGCGGCCAGTTCGGTGGCGGGGGCGATCCCGGTGAGTTCCAGCGCGAGACCCGTCCCGGTGCCGGTCCGGGTCTCGGTGACCCGGACGCGGGAGCCGTACGGCACGACGTCCGGGGCGTGGCTGATCGCGGCCGGCGGGACGAAGGCCGTGGCCGGCGCGAAGTCCGCCTCGACCACCGTGCCGGGCCCGCCGAGCGCGGGCAGCAGCAGGAGGGCGGGCAGCACGGCGGTGAACGGGACGGGCATCGGCGCACCTCTCGACGGGCCGCGGCGCTCGGGCGCCGGACGGGGCCAGCACCCCACGGTGGCGGCCCGCTGCGGCCGGTGCACGGCGCCGTGCCGCCGGGTCACCCGGACGAGCGGTCGCCCCCGGACGGCCGGGCGGGGGGCCGCCCCGGGCGCGGTGCCGCAGCCCCGC
>NZ_BAAALD010000056.1:0-22182 GCF_039528095.1 Kitasatospora arboriphila | reverse complement strand
GTCGCCGCCCCCGGCCGCGGCAACGGCACCGGCGACGGCACCGAGGGCGGCGACCGGGCCCGGCCGGATGCCGCGGATCTCGCAGCGCGGTCCGCTGGCCCGCATCAGCCGCAGGTCGGCGGTGACCAGCGGCGCCCCGAGCTGCTCGGCGAGGGCGACGTAGGCGGCGTCGTCCGGGGTGAGGTTGTCCTTGAGCGCCCAGATCCGCCCCAGCAGCGGCGTCACGTCGACCCGCCGGACGGTCAGGGACGGCAGCCGGTCGGCGATCTCGGAGACCTGCTCGGCGGTGAGTTCACGGGCGAGGTAGAGGCCGCGCAGCGACTGCATCACCTCGATCAGCACGTGGTCGGGCGCGGCCCACTCGTCGTCCCGGGCGAGTTCGGCCCGGGCGGCGCGGCCGCGGTCCCCCTCGTCGGCCAGTGCCAGCACCAGTGCGGACGCGTCCACCACGATCATCTTCGACTGCCCCCGGGCTCTCGCTCCGGCCGGTCGGCCCGTCGTGCCGCCGGCTCGGCTCCACCGTAGCCGCCCGTCCCGCACAGTCCCGCCCCGTCCCGAGCAGTCCCGCACGGTCCCGCGCCGTCCCGCCCGCTGCCGCGCCCCGGAGCTGCGGTGCTCCGCTCCCTCTCAACGGGCCGCCAGCATCCCCACCAGCACCGAACTCGCGTTGGCGGTGAGCGAGGCGGCCGCGAGCAGCGGCCCGGGCAGGCGGACGGTGCCGGTGCGGGCGTCCGGGCGGACGGCGGGTGCGGCCCGGCCCGCCGTCAGCAGTCCGGCCAGCACGGCTTCGACCGCGCACACCGAAGCCTCGGCGAGCGCGAAGGCCGTCCAGTAGGCTGCGGCGGGCCCGGCGGCGGCATGCCGGAGCGACCACCAGAGCACCGGGTGCGTCAGTCCGTTCACCGCGGCTCCCGCCAGGGCGGCCCGGGCCGGACGGACGCGGCCGAGGCCGGCGAGCGCCGCGGTGTACAGCGGCACTTCGACGAGCAGGGTGAGCGCGAGGGCCAGGGGATACGGCACGGGCGTGATGGTGCCACGGGAGGAACGGCCGGGAGGGATCGGCATGGCGGTCGGCGCGGTGCCGGCGGTGCGGACGGCGGGCGCGGCCCTGCCGACGGCCGGGTTCGTGCTGGCGGCCGCGATCGCCCTGGCGTTCGCGCTGCGCGCCCCCGCCGGCCTGGCGGTGCTCGGTCTCGCGACCTTCGGCATCCTGCACAACGTGCTCGAACTGCGCTACGTCGCGGGGCGCTTCGGGGAGGTGCTGGCCGGCCGGTTCCTGCGGCTGCTGCTGGTGCTGATCACCGGGATCGTGGTCTGCCGGCTGCTGCCGCCGGGGCCGGTCCCGCACGCCGCCGAGATCCTGCTCGCGTACGGGCTGCTGGCGGCGGCCTGTCTGCAGGCGTTGCGCGGGCGTCCGGCCGCGCTGGCCGGGGCCGCGATGGTGCTCTCGGCCGCGGCAGCGCTGTCGCTGTCCTTCCCGGCGTACCACTTCGTGGTGCTGGCGCACCTGCACAACCTGGTGCCGCTGGTCTTCCTGTGGGAGTGGTCGAGGCGGCTGCCGCGCGGCCGGGCGGTGTTCCTGGCCGTGCAGTGCGGCTGGGTGCTGGCCGTGCCGGCGCTGCTGCTGCTCGGGGCGCTGGACGGGGTGCTGGCCCCGGCCGACGGGGGAGTGGCGCGGCTGGCGGCCGCGTACACGCCGCCGGCCTGGCTGCACACCGCGGCGGGGCTGCGCTTCGTGGCGGTGTTCGCCTTCCTGCAGACCATGCACTACGTGGTGTGGGTGTGGTTCCTGCCGCGGCACGCGCCGGACGCCGCGGCGGCCTTCGAGCGGCGGGTGCCGCTGCTGCGAGGCGGCCGGGCCTGGCTGCTCGGCGCCGGCGCGGGGGCGGCGCTCGCCGTGCTCTTCGCCACCGACTGGGCGCAGGGCAAGACGCTGTACGCGGCGGTGGCGAGCTACCACGCCTACCTGGAGTTCCCCGTCCTGTTGCTGCTGGTGGCGGGGCTCGCCCCGGCGGCGCCGTCCGACCGAAAGGACCTCTCGTGAACGCAACGGCCGTGCTGCTGGCGGACATCGCCCCGGAGCCCGCGGACTCCGCCGGGCCGCTGGTGATCGTCGTGGTGGGGGCTCTGGTGGTGGCCGGGGTACTGGCCCTGCTGTGGTTCGCGCGGTCGCGCCGCAGGGGCTGACCTGCTGCGGTTGCGCAGGGGCATCGCCGGGTGAAGTTTGGACGCAGCCATGCACTATGGTTTATCTCGACATCGAGATAACTTCGCACTATCATTTATCTTGACGTCAAGATAGTTGCCGAGAGCCGCACGCCTTCCACATCGGCGAGGTGGGCTTAGCTAAGGCTTACCTTACCATCGAGTGGACCCAGAAGGAGTCAGTCGTGTCCGCGAACAGCTTCGACGCCCGCAGCTCGCTGCAGGTGGGCGACGAGTCGTACGAGATCTTCAAGCTCTCCGCCGTCGAGGGTTCCGAGCGGCTGCCCTACAGCCTCAAGGTCCTGCTGGAGAACCTGCTCCGCACCGAGGACGGCGCGAACATCACCGCCGACCACATCCGCGCGCTGGGCAACTGGGACGCGACGGCCGAGCCGTCCGAGGAGATCCAGTTCACCCCGGCCCGCGTGATCATGCAGGACTTCACCGGTGTGCCGTGCGTCGTCGACCTTGCCACCATGCGCGAGGCCGTGAAGGAGCTGGGCGGCGACCCCTCCAAGATCAACCCGCTGGCCCCGGCCGAGCTGGTCATCGACCACTCCGTCATCGCCGACAAGTTCGGCACCCCGGACGCCTTCGTCCAGAACGTCGAGATCGAGTACGGCCGCAACAAGGAGCGCTACCAGTTCCTGCGCTGGGGCCAGACCGCCTTCGACGAGTTCAAGGTCGTCCCGCCCGGCACCGGCATCGTGCACCAGGTGAACATCGAGCACCTGGCCCGCACCGTGATGGTCCGCAACGGCCAGGCGTACCCCGACACCTGCGTCGGCACCGACTCGCACACCACCATGGTCAACGGCCTCGGCGTGCTCGGCTGGGGCGTCGGCGGCATCGAGGCCGAGGCCGCGATGCTCGGCCAGCCGGTCTCCATGCTGATCCCGCGCGTGGTCGGCTTCAAGCTCAACGGCCAGCTCCCGGCCGGCACCACCGCCACCGACCTGGTGCTCACCATCACCGAGATGCTGCGCAAGCACGGTGTGGTCGGCAAGTTCGTCGAGTTCTACGGCGAGGGCGTCACCGCCATCCCGCTGGCGAACCGCGCCACCATCGGCAACATGTCGCCGGAGTTCGGCTCGACCTGCGCGATCTTCCCGATCGACGCCGAGACCATCAACTACCTCAAGCTCACCGGCCGCGACGAGCAGCAGCTCGCCCTGGTCGAGGCGTACGCCAAGGAGCAGGGCCTCTGGCACGACCCGTCGGTCGAGCCGGTCTACTCCGAGTACCTGGAGCTGGACGTCTCCACCGTCGTCCCGTCGATCTCCGGCCCGAAGCGCCCGCAGGACCGCGTGATCCTGGCCGAGGCCGCGCAGAAGTTCGCCGAGGCGCTGCCGACCTACTCCGCCGAGGCCTCGAAGCCGACCGCCGTCACCGCCCCCGACGGCTCGTCCTACGAGATCGACAACGGCGCGGTCGTGATCGCCTCGATCACCTCCTGCACCAACACCTCCAACCCCTCCGTCATGCTGGGCGCCGCCCTGCTGGCGAAGAAGGCCGTGGAGAAGGGCCTGCACGTCAAGCCCTGGGTCAAGACCACCCTGGCGCCCGGCTCCAAGGTCGTCATGGACTACTACGAGAAGGCCGGCCTGCTCCCGTACATGGAGAAGCTGGGCTTCAACCTGGTCGGCTACGGCTGCGTCACCTGCATCGGCAACTCGGGCCCGCTGCCCGAGGAGGTCTCGGCCGCCGTCAACGCGTCCGACCTCGCGGTCGTCTCGGTGCTCTCCGGCAACCGCAACTTCGAGGGCCGGATCAACCCCGACGTCAAGATGAACTACCTGGCCTCCCCGCCGCTGGTGGTCGCCTACGCCCTCGCCGGCAACATGAACGTCGACATCACCCGCGACGCGCTGGGCCAGGACGCCGACGGCAACGACGTCTTCCTCGCCGACATCTGGCCCTCCGAGCAGGAGGTCGCCGCCGTCGTCGCCGGCTCCATCGACCAGGCCATGTTCGACAAGGGCTACCAGGACGTCTTCGCCGGCGACCACCGCTGGCAGTCGCTCCCCGTCCCGACCGGCAACACCTTCGAGTGGGACGCCGAGTCCACCTACGTCCGCAAGCCCCCGTACTTCGAGGGCATGGCCAAGACCCCGAGCCCGGTGACCGACATCGCCGGCGCCCGCGTCCTGGCCAAGCTGGGCGACTCGGTCACCACCGACCACATCTCCCCGGCCGGCAACATCAAGCCGGGCACCCCGGCGGCGCAGTACCTCACCGAGCACGGTGTGGAGAAGCGTGACTTCAACTCCTACGGCTCGCGCCGTGGCAACCACGAGGTCATGATCCGCGGCACCTTCGCCAACATCCGCCTGCGCAACCAGATCGCGCCGGGCACCGAGGGCGGCTACACCCGCGACTTCACCCAGGCCGACGGCCCGGTGTCGTTCATCTACGACGCCTCGCAGAACTACCAGGCCGCCGGCACCCCGCTGGTCGTCCTGGCCGGCAAGGAGTACGGCTCCGGCTCGTCCCGCGACTGGGCCGCGAAGGGCACCGCGCTGCTCGGCGTGAAGGCCGTCGTCGCCGAGTCCTACGAGCGCATCCACCGCTCCAACCTGATCGGCATGGGCGTCCTGCCGCTGCAGTTCCCCGAGGGCCAGACCGCCGACACGCTGGGCCTGACCGGCGAGGAGACCTTCTCCATCACCGGCGTCACCGAGCTCAACGAGGGCCGCACCCCCAAGACCGTCAAGGTCAAGGCGGGGGACGTGGAGTTCGACGCGGTCGTCCGCATCGACACCCCCGGTGAGGCGGACTACTACCGCAACGGCGGCATCCTGCAGTACGTGCTGCGCAGCCTGATCGGCTGAGTCCCGCAGTAGAACGCGAGCGGGGGGGGCGGCCCCCCCCGTCACCGTCACGGCCATCCGGGCGCCCTGCTCGTTGCCGGCCAGTTCCAGGGTGTCCCCGACCTGCGCCGACCGCGGTGACCCGGCAGGACCGGAGCTCGTGCCGCTCGTCGGGGTGCTCGCCGGGGCCGTCACCACGGAGTGGCTGCTGCAGCCGGTGGCGGCCGCCGAGAGTAACGCCGCCAGTAACGCCGCCGTTCCCGCCAGGGTGCTGATCCGTGCCATGGCCGTCGCCTCCCGCCCTTCCAGGCTACGGGCGGGCGACGGCCACTGCTCGGGGGCGGCGGGCGGTCAGACGACGGCGCCGCCCATCGGGTCGTCCGGCTCGTCGTCGTCCTTGTCCTTCATCCGGGCGACGAGGGTGACGAAGCCGCCGAGGAAGGCGGTGACGCCGACCCAGGCGGGCCAGCCGGCCACCTCGTGCCAGACGACGGTGTCGATCAGCAGCAGCGCCGGTCCGCCGAGCACGGCGAGCCAGGCGAACTTGGCGGTGGTGTCGGCCTTGGGCAGCGGCGGGGGCTCCGGCGGGACGAAGTGGCCCTCGTCCGGGTCCTCCTGGAGGTCGTAGTCGCGCGGGCCGGACACCGGCCCGGCCACCTGCTCGGGAGTGGTCGGTCTCGGCCGCGGCCGGGGGCGGGGCGCGAACTCGTCGAAGGAGTCCGCGGCCGGGGACTCCTGGGCGCGGAGGTTCTCGATCTCCGGCCACTCGGGGTTGGTCAGGTCGACGGGGTCGTCGAACTGCGCGACCAGGGCGGCGAAGATCGCGTCCTGTTCGGCCTGGCTGCCGGCCGCGGGCCGCCGGGCGGGCGGTTCGGAACCGGCGGTGGTCTCCTGGTCCTGTCCGGGCTTCGCGGTGCCGTCCTCGGGCAGCTCCTCGCCGCCGCCCGCCTTGCTGGTCTCGTTCACTACCGGCCCTTCAGCCCAGGTGGTGCTCGGCATCGGTCGTCGCATCGGTCTTCGCCGCCGGTGCCAGCCGCCGCACGAACTCGAGGCTCTCCTCGAAGATCATCGCGGCGTCGTGGTCCAGCGTGGCGACGTGGTAACTGCGCTCGCACAGTTTTTCCGTCACGTCCGTCGAGGATATCCGGGCGAGCACCAGTTCCGAGTTGGCCGGGGAGACCACGTGGTCCTGCGGACTGTGCAGCAGCAGCACCGGCTGCCGGACGGCGGGCAGTTCGGCCTGGACGGTGCGCCAGAGGCGGGAGAGCGACCAGGCGGCGTGCAGCGGGGTGCGGTCGTAGCCGTACTCGGAGACGCCCTCCAGGGCGATGTCGTCGGCGATGCCGGGCAGGCTGGGGACGAGGTGCCGCAGGACGGGCAGCAGGACGGTGGCCGGGTTGTCGGAGCGGACCGACGGGTTGACCAGCACGACGCCGGAGACCGCCTCGCCGTGCTGGGCGGCGAGCCGCAGCGCGAGGGCGCCGCCCATCGAGAGCGCACAGACGAAGACCTGCTCGCAGCCGTCCAGCAGGGCCCGCAGCTCGCGGTCGACCTCGGCGTACCAGTCCTCCCAGCGGGTCTGCTGCATGTCCTGCCAGCGGGTGCCGTGGCCGGGCAGCAGCGGCAGCGCGACGGTCAGGCCGGCGGCGGCGAGGTGGTCGGCCCACGGCCGCATGGACCGCGGTGAGCCGGTGAAGCCGTGGACGAGGAGCACGCCGACCGGCCCGCCCTTGTGGTGAAACGGTTCTGCGCCGGGCAGCAGCGGCATCCTCGGAGCTCCTTCGCTCGGGCGGGGTCGGAGGGCGGCCCGGCTACCCGCGGGTACCCGGAGCGGCATCGTCCCACGGCCGCGACGGCCCGTACAGGGCCGCAGCCGCCGCATCACGGGCCTGCCGGTGCACACGCGCGGGGCCGTGGGCATTAGGATCGACCGGTCCGTACAACAGGAGGCCCGGGTTGTTCTACCGACTGATGAAGATGATCGTCGCGCCGTTGCTGCGGATCTTCTTCCGGCCGTGGCTCGAGGGCGCGGAGAACATCCCCGACGAGGGTCCCGCGATCATCGCGAGCAACCACCTGTCCTTCTCGGACTCCTTCTTCTTCCCCGCGCTGATCAAGCGCCGGATCACCTTCATCGCCAAGGCCGAGTACTTCAACACCCCCGGCCTCAAGGGCAAGCTGACCGCCGCCTTCTTCAAGGGCGTCGGCCAGCTGCCGGTCGACCGGTCCGGCGCGCGCGGCGCCGGCGAGGCGGCGATCCGCAGCGCCGTCGCCGTCCTGGAGCGCGGCGAGCTGTTCGGCGTCTACCCGGAGGGCACCCGCTCGCCCGACGGCAAGCTCTACCGCGGCAAGGTCGGCGGCCTCGCCCGGGTCGCGCTGCAGACCGGCGCCCCGGTCATCCCGGTCGCCATGATCGACACCGAGAAGGTGCAGCCGCCCGGCCAGGTCGTCCCCAACTTCGGCATCCGCCCCGGCATCCGGATCGGCCGCCCGCTCGACTTCTCCCGCTACCACGGCATGGAGAACGACCGCTTCATCCTCCGCTCCGTCACCGACGAGGTGATGTACGAGATCATGCGGCTCTCCGGCCAGGAGTACGTGGACATCTACGCCACCGCCGCCAAGCGCCAGATCACCGAGGACAAGAAGCGCGCCGACTCCGAGCGCCGCGCCGCGCAGAAGGCGGAGAAGGCGGCCGAGAAGGAGGCCGAGAAGGCCGCCAAGGAGGAGGCCGCCCGGCTGGAGCAGGAGCAGGAGCAGCAGGAGCAGGACAAGCAGGAGCAGGACAAGCAGGACAAGCAGGAGCAGGACAAGCAGGACAAGCAGGAGTAGGGCTCACCGGGGCCGGGGGGACGAGGGGTCGGGGGGACGACGAATGGCGGAGGACCACAGAGCCGGGCTCGCGACCCGGGCGGCCGGGGCCGTCGCGGCCGCGGTGCAACGGCCCGGCGCGCTGACCGTCGGCGGGATGTCCGTCGAGATGCCGCTGTGGCGGGCGATCGGCTACTTCCGGGTGCTCGCCCTGGCCTACGCGATCCTGCGCTACCTCAACTCCTTCCACGACTTCCTCCACCCGGTCTCCGGCTGGATCTACCTCGGCGCGCTCACCCTGTGGACGCTCGCCAGCTCCCGCGCCTTCGCCGGACCGCAGCGCTGCACCTGGTACGTGCTCGGCACCGACCTCGCGTTCGCCGTCACCGGCATCGTGATGAGCGGGATCATCGACAATCCGGAGCGCATCCACGGCGGCGCCCCCACCCTGCCCACCATCTGGGCGGCCGGCACCGTGCTCGGCTTCGCCGGCAAGGGCGGCTGGAAGCCCGCCGCCTTCGCCGCCACCGTCGTCGGCCTCGCCAACATCCTCGGCCACGGCGGCATCACCCCGGACAACATCCACAACATCGTGCTGCTGATGGTGGCCGGCTGCGCCATCGGCTACGTCATCGAACTCGCCCGCGCCAGCGAGGCGGTGCTCACCCGGGCGCTCCAGGTCGAGGCCGCCACCCGCGAACGCGAGCGGCTCTCCCGGGACATCCACGACGGCGTCCTCCAGGTGCTCGCGCTCGTCCAGCGCCGCGAGGGGGACCTCGGCGACCTCGGCCGGCTCGCCGGCGAACAGGAACGCGCACTGCGGACGCTGATGACCGGCGGACCGCTGCCCGCCCAGGCCGCCGGCGATCCGCTGCCGGCCGAGCGGGACCTCCGTCAGCTGATCGCGCCGCACACCGGCGAGCGGGTCACCCTCTCCGCCCCCGGCACCCCCGTGCTGCTGCCCGCGCACGCCGCCGGCGAACTCGCCGCCGCGGTGGGCGCCGCCCTGGACAACGTCCGCCGCCACGCGGGCGAGGACGCCCGGGCGTGGATCCTCGTCGAGGACGAGCCGGACGCGGTCACCGTCTCCGTCCGCGACGACGGCGCCGGCTTCGCCGCCGGGCGGCTCGGCGAGGCGGAGCAGGCCGGGCGCCTCGGCGTCTCGCAGTCCATCCGCGGCCGGCTGCGCGACCTCGGCGGCACGGCCGAGCTGTACTCGGTGCCCGGCGAGGGCACCGAGGTCGAGATGCGGGTGCCCAGGAAGGGGCAGTGATGTCGGATCAGGTGCGGGTGATGGTCGTGGACGACCACCCGATGTGGCGGGACGCCGTCTCCCGGGACCTCGCCGACGCCGGGTTCGCCGTCGTCGCCACCGCGGGCGACGGCGAGGAGGCCGTGCGCCGCGCCCTGGCCACCGTGCCGCAGGTCGTCGTGCTCGACCTCAACCTGCCCGCGCTGCCCGGCGTCGAGGTCTGCCGCCGGATCGTCACCCACGACCCGACCGCCCGGGTGCTGGTGCTCTCGGCGAGCGGCGAGCACGCCGACGTCCTGGAGGCGGTCAAGTCCGGTGCCACCGGCTACCTGGTGAAGTCCGCGGGCCGGGACGAGCTGATCGACGCCGTCCGCCGCACCGCGCTCGGCGACCCGGTCTTCACCCCGGGCCTGGCCGGGCTCGTCCTCGGCGAGTTCCGCCGGCTGGCCACCGAGCCCGCGCCGGCCGCGTCCCCCGCGGCGCCGCAGCTGACCACCCGGGAGACCGAGGTGCTGCGGCTGGTCGCCAAGGGCCTGTCGTACCGCCAGATCGCCGACCGCCTGGTGCTGTCGCACCGCACCGTGCAGAACCACGTGCAGAACACCCTCGGCAAGCTGCAGCTGCACAACCGCGTCGAACTCGTCCGCTACGCGATCGAGCAGGGCCTGGACGACGAACTGAGCCAGGGCTAGCACGCGTCCCGGGTGGTGCCCGTCAGCAGTACTCGGCGAGGAGCAGCATGGTCAGGGTGCCGTCGGCCGAGGTGTACTCGTAGGCCGCGTGGTCCGGTGCCTGCGCCGCGTAGAGGGTCTTCTTGACGGTCTGCCGGCAGGCCTGCCGGCCGTCGGCCGGGACGTCCCGCAGGTCGCCGAGCCAGTGCCCGACCAGCAGCACGTCGGCCTGCACGGCGAGCCGGCGGGCCGTGCGGAGGTCGAGGCCGCCGCGGACGAGGTGCCAGCGCCGTCCCCGGGCGTCGGTGAACGCCGCTTCGCCGGGCAGGCCGGTACGGCCCCACTCCTCCTCGTCGCCGGGGTCGGGGACGGCGGGCAGGGCGGCGACGGTCTCGGCGAAGGTCGTGTGCTGCGGGCGCTTGCGGGCCATGACGGGCAGTCTGCCGTACGTCGCCCGGCCCCGGACGGCGGTGTTCCGGGGCCGGGCGGTGGACGTGCGGGTGCTCAGCCGGCGACGGGGGCCGTGCTGCTGAGGAGTCCGGCGACGATGTCGACGCCCTCGCGGGTGAGGACGGACTCGGGGTGGAACTGGAGGGCGGCGAAGCCGGGGCCGCGCAGGGCGTGGACGTCGTCGGTGAGCGGGTCGCGGGCGACCTCGACGCCCTCGGCGGCGAGCCGTTCGGCCGCGGCGTCGTCGCAGCGGGCGGTGAAGGTGTTGTAGAAGCCGACGGTGCGGCGGGTGCCGAACAGGTCGATGCTCTCCTGGGCGCCTTGGTAGGGGACGGTCTTGCGGGCCAGCGGCAGCCCGAGCTCGGCGCTGAGCAGTTGGTGGCTGAGGCAGACGGCGAGCAGCGGCGCGGTGCGGGTGCCGGCGCGGACGGCGGCCAGGGCGTCGGCGACGACCGGGCGGAGGACGGCCATCTTGGGGTCGGCGGTGTCGGCCGGGTCGCCGGGGCCGGGGCCGAGGACGAGCGGCCCGGTGTGGGCGGCGACCCGTTCGCGCAGGCCGGGGGTGTCGTAGCGCAGCACGGTGACCCGGTGGCCGAGCGAGGACAGCAGGTGGGCGAGCATCGAGGTGAAGGTGTCCTCGCCGTCGACGACCAGGGTGTCCAGGCCCTCGACGGGCGCGGTGGGCTGCTGCATCCGCAGCCAGAACGGGGCGAGGCCGGCCCGGCGGGCGTCGAGGGCGGCCTGCACCCGGTGGTCGTCGGCGAGGCGCGGGCCGGCGCCGCGTCCGGCGGGCCTGGCGGGGGCGGGGCGGGCGCCGATCGCGGTGAGCACGCCGGCGGCCTTGGCGTGGGTCTCGGCGACCTCGGAGTGCGGGTCGGAGTGCCGGACGAGGGTGGCGCCGACCCGCACCACCAGTTCGCCGGTGGCGGGGTCGATGTCGGCGGTGCGGATGCAGATGGGGGAGTCGAGCTGCTGGCCGCCGCTGGCGGAGCGGCCGATCAGGGCGAGCGCGCCGGAGTAGTAGCCGCGGCCGGTGGCCTCGTAGCGCCGGATGACGCGGGTGGCGTTCTGCACGGGGCTGCCGGTGACGGTCGCCGCGAACATGGTCTCCTTGAGGACCTCGCGGACGTCCAGCGAGGTGCGCCCGCGCAGCTCGTACTCGGTGTGGGCGAGGTGGGCCATCTCCTTGAGGCGGGGGCCGAGCACCTGGCCGCCGAGGTCGCCGACGGTGCACATCATCTTGAGTTCCTCGTCGACCACCATGGTGAGCTCCTCCAGCTCCTTGGGGTCGTGCAGGAACTCCAGCAGCGAGTCGAGGGTCGGCCCGCCGGCCGGGTGCCGGTAGGTGCCGGAGATCGGGTTCATCACGACGGTGCCGCCGGACTGCCGGACGTGCACCTCCGGCGAGGCGCCGACCACGATCCGCTCCCCGGTGTGCACCAGGAAGGTCCAGTACGCGCCCCGTTCCTGCTCCAGCAGCCGCCGGAAGAGCGTGAGCGCCAGCGCCGTGTCGAAGCCCTCCAGCCGGCCGCGGAAGTCCCGGCGGACGACGAAGTTGGCGCCCTCGCCGCGGCCGATCTCGTCCTGGATGACGCGGCGGACGATCTCCGCGTACTCGTCGTCGGCGATGTCGAAGCCGCCGCCGGTGAGCCGGACGGGGCTCTGCGGCAGCGCGGGCAGCAGCTCGTCGAGGGCGAAGGCGTACTGCTCCTCGACGGCGAGCGCCTGCAGGGGGGTGCCGTCGTCGTGGGCGTCGAAGCCGCGTTCGCGGATCTGCCGGTAGGGGACGAGGGCGAGCAGGTCGTGCCGGGGGCCGCCGGCGGGCACGCCGTCCGGCACCGGCAGGTCGGCGAGCGTGTCGTGCACGCCGACGGTGCCGATCAGCACCTCGACGGTGTCCGGGGCGAGCCGGGGTGCGCGGCGGTGCAGCAGGGCGAACGCGGGGGCGCCGGGTGCGGTGAGGCGGGCGAACAGGTCGGCAGGACGGGTCACGGTGCGGCGTTCCTTCCGGGAGGCGGGCGGGTCGGTCGCTCTTCGCGGGAGGGCCGCCTGCTCCTTCGGAACACGCAGACGGCCGCCCATCGGGCTGGCCCACCACCAGGAGAAGGTGTGCGGTGCGGTCACGGGGACGAGCGTAGCGGATGCCCCGGGCGTGTGAAGTCGCTCACCGAAATGTCCATCACCCGTCTCACCCATCGGGCGGCGGGCACAATTCGGTTGTCACACCCCGTAGCCTTGCTCCGTGACCGTGACAACTGAGACAAACGGGGCTTCCTTCTCCTGGCAGTCCCTGCCCGCGGCGCAGCAGCCCGAATGGCCGGACCACGAGGCACTGCGCAAGACCCTTGCGGACCTCGCCTCGTATCCGCCGCTCGTCTTCGCCGGCGAGTGCGACCAGCTGCGCGCCCGGCTCGGTGCCGTCGCGCGCGGAGAGGCCTTCCTGCTGCAGGGCGGTGACTGCGCCGAGGCGTTCGACGGCGTGTCCGCCGAGCAGATCCGCAACAAGCTGAAGACCCTCCTGCAGATGGCGGCCGTGCTCACGTACGCCGCCTCGGTGCCGGTGGTCAAGGTCGGGCGGATCGCCGGCCAGTACTCCAAGCCGCGCTCGAAGTCGACCGAGACCCGGGACGGCGTCACCCTGCCGGTCTACCGCGGCGACTCGGTGAACGGCTTCGACTTCACGCCGGAGTCGCGCATCCCGGACCCGGAGCGCCTCAAGCGGATGTACAACGCCTCCGCCGCGACGCTCAACCTGGTGCGCGCCTTCACCACCGGCGGCTACGCCGACCTGCGCCAGGTGCACGCCTGGAACCAGGACTTCGTGCGCAACTCGCCCTCCGGCCAGCGGTACGAGCAGCTCGCCCGGGAGATCGACAACGCGCTGGCCTTCATGAACGCCTGCGGGGTGGCACCGGAGGAGTTCCGGACGGTCGAGTTCTACTCCTCGCACGAGGCGCTGATCCTGGACTACGAGACGGCGCTGACCCGTACCGACTCGCGCACCGGCGACCTCTACGACGTCTCGGGCCACATGGTCTGGATCGGCGAGCGCACCCGGCAGCTTGACCACGCGCACATCGAGTTCGCCTCGAAGATCCGCAACCCGATCGGCGTGAAGCTCGGCCCGACCACCACGGTCGACGAGGCGCTCACCCTGATCGACCGGCTCGACCCGGACCGCGAGCCGGGCCGGCTGACCTTCATCACCCGGATGGGTGCGGGCAAGATCCGCGAGCACCTGCCCGCCCTGGTCGAGAAGGTCACCGCCTCCGGCGCCCAGCCGGTGTGGATCTGCGACCCGATGCACGGCAACACCTTCGAGGCCGAGACCGGCCACAAGACCCGCCGCTTCGACGACGTGCTCGACGAGGTCAAGGGCTTCTTCGAGGTGCACCGCGCGCTCGGCACCCACCCGGGCGGCATCCACGTCGAGCTCACCGGTGACGACGTCACCGAGTGCGTGGGCGGCGGCGACGAGGTCCTCGTCGACGACCTGCACCAGCGCTACGAGACGGCCTGCGACCCGCGGCTCAACCGCAGCCAGTCGCTCGACCTGGCCTTCCTGGTCGCGGAGATGTACCGCAGCCAGTGAGTCCGGCGGCCGCGATGATCGCAATGTGACAAAGGCCCCTCCGCTTTCCCGGTCTCCGGGGGCGGAGGGGCTTCGCTTTGCGGGTACCTTGGGTAAGGTAAGGCTTAGCGAGGTAAGGCCAGCCTTGCCGATCAAGGAACACCAGCCCGGGAGAGCCGCCGATGTACGTGTGCATGTGTCATGCGGTCACCGAGGCCCAGGTCAAGCAGGAGATCGACGGCGGCGCCGTCACTCCGCGGCAGATAGCCAAGGGCTGCAAGGCCGGCACGGACTGCGGTTCCTGCGTCCGCCGGATCCAGGCCCTGCTCGGGGAGCACGGCGCCCGCCCGTGCCCGACGGCCAGGCTGGCCGCAAAGCTGGGGCTGGCCGATACCGCGGCTGAGACCGCGCCCGAGCGCGGTCTCGAAGCCGCCTAGGGGCCCACCGGTGGCGCCGGGCCCTCAGCTCTCCGGCTGCTCGATGAGCTGGGCCAGGTAGAGCGGCTCGCCGAGCTTCTCCAGCAGTTCGAGCTGGGTGTCCAGGTAGTCGATGTGGTGCTCCTCGTCGGCGAGGATCGCCTCGAAGATGTTGGCCGAGGTGACGTCGTTCTTGGCCCGCATGACGACGATGCCGCGGCGCAGCCGGTCGATCGCCTCGACCTCGACCTGCCGGTCGGCCTCGAACATCTCCTTGACCGTCTGGCCGATCCGGACGTGGAACAGCCGCTGGTAGTTGGGCAGGCCGTCCAGGAAGAGGATCCGGTCGGTCAGCGTCTCCGCGTGCTTCATCTCGTCGAAGGACTCGTGCCGGGTGTAGGCGGCGAGCTTCGTCCAGCCGTTGTTCTCCTGCATCTTGGCGTGCAGGAAGTACTGGTTGATGGCGGTGAGCTCGGCGGTGAGCTGCTCGTTGAGGAACTCGATGACCTCGGGGTCGCCCTGCATGGCGTGCCTTCCTGATAGCCGTCCGTCGCTTGCCCGCATGGTGGCACTGGAGCGGGCATGGTTTCCAGTAAGTTCACACTTACCCCGGTCTATGGCTAATGTCCGATTTTCCGATGTGCGGGTTCGATGGAGGGGGCGTGTACGAGGGGCGCGCGACACGGACCGCCCGCCGTCTGCGACCATGGAGGCATGGGTCAGTACGAACCGGAACCACCGCAGCCGTCCGACCCGCGGCTCCCTCCCGGCCAGCGCCTCCAGCGCGGCTGGCCGGTGCTGCACTACGGGCCGGTGCCCCGCTTCAAGCCGCAGAGCTGGGACTTCCAGGTGTTCGGGGCGACCGCCTCGGCCGAGAAGCACCGCTGGGACTTCGAGGGCTTCCACGCCCTGCCGCGGGTGACCGTCCGCGGCGACCTGCACTGCGTCACCCGCTTCTCGATGCTCGGCAACGAGTGGGGCGGCGTCGCCGCCAAGACCGTCCTCGACCTGGTGCCGCCGGCCCCCGGCGTCACCCACGTCATGGTCTGGGCCGAGTACGGCTACAGCGCCAACCTGCGGCTCGCCGACTTCACCGACCCGCAGACCGTCTTCGCCACCCACCGCAACGGCGAGCCGCTCACCGTCGAGCACGGCTTCCCCGTCCGCCTCGTGGTGCCGCACCTGTACGCCTGGAAGGGCCCCAAGTGGGTCCGCGCGGTCGAGTACATGCGGGCCGACCGCCGCGGCTTCTGGGAGGAGCGCGGCTACCACAACCTCGCCGACCCGTGGACCGAGCAGCGCTACTCCTACCAGGAGGAGCCGGGCGACGGACCGCTGCGCTGACGGCCGCCCCCGGCTCCCGGCGACCCGCTAGAACAGCCCGAAGCTGATCACCACGGTGCTGCCCTGCGCACGGGGGGTGCCGGCCTTGGGCACCTGTGCGGAGACCTTGCCGGTGCCGAACAGGTTCAGCCCCGTGGCCTGCACCTTGAAGCCGGCGTCGGTCAGCGCCTTCGTGGCGTCGTCCTTGCTCAGGCCGACCACGTCCGGCACCGGCTGCATGCCCTTGCTGACCACCAGCGCGACCGGCGTGTTCGGGCTGACCGAGGTGCCGGCGCCCGGCTCCGCGCTGATCACCGAACCCTCGGGCACGTCGTCGTCGAACGCCTCCCGGGTCGTCCCCGGGGTCAGTCTGGCATCGGTGAGCGCCTTGCGGGCCTGCTCCAGCGGCAGACCCTCCAGCGGCGGCACCGCCACCCGGTCCGGCCCCTTGGACAGCACCACCTTCACCGGATCGCTCTTGCGGGCCCGGGCACCCACCCCGGGATCGGTGGAGATCACCTGCCCGGCCGTCACGGTCTCGCTGAACTGCTGGCTGAACGTGCCGCGCAGCCCCGACCTGTCCAGGGTCGCCACCGCCTGCGCCTCGGTCTGCCCGAGCACGGTCGGCACCGTCGTGTACAGCCCGTCCGAGAGCAGGTACGTCGCCCCGCCGACCAGCAGCAGCACCACCGCGATCACCGCACCCCAGATCAGCGGGGCGCGCGAGCGCGGCGGCCGCGGCGCACGGGGCGGCCGGGCCGGCACCGACTCGTCGTACGGCCGCGGCGGGGTCAGCAGGTCGGCCGGCACGTCCAGCACGCTGGTGCGCTCCACCGGGCGGTCCACCACCGCGGTGACCTCACCGGTCGGGTACTGCGGGGTCGGCCGGGTCGAGGCCGGCGGCTCGGCGTCCAGCTGCGCCGGGGTGAGCGCCCGGCGGGCCCGCTGCAGCGCGGCCAGCATCTCCACCGCGTCCCACGGACGGGCCTGCGGGTCGCGGGCGGTCGCGGCGGCCACTATGGCGTCCAGCTCGCGGCCCACCCCGGGGGCGGCCAGCGACGGCGCCGGGACGTCCTCGTTCAGGTGCCGGTAGATCACCTGCATGGCGTTCTCACCGGTGTGCGGCTTGGCGCCGGTCAGCATCTCGTACAGCAGGATGCCGGCCGCGTACACGTCGACCCGCTGGTCGGTCGGGCCGTCCTGGCGGATCTGCTCCGGCGCGAGATAGGAGACGGTGCCGAGCACCGTGCCGGTCGAGGTGGTGCTGGTGACGGCGTCGCCCGCGCCCTCCGTGCCGGTCAGCAGCCGCACCAGGCCGAAGTCCGCGACCTTCACCATGCCGCCGTCGGTGATCAGCACGTTCTCCGGCTTGACGTCCCGGTGCACCAGGCCCGCCCGGTGCGCCGCGCCGAGCGCCGCCAGCACCGGCTCCAGGATGTCCAGCGCGGCCCGCGCCGACAGCGCCCCGCGGTCGCGCAGCAGGTCCCGCAGGGTCCGCCCGGGCACGTACTCCATCGCCAGGAACACCGCCCGGCCGTCCGCGCCCTGGTCGAAGACGTTCACCACGTTCGGGTGGGACAGCCGCGCCACGGCCTTCGCCTCGCGGATGAACCGGCCGGTGAACTCGTTGCCGCCGTCGGCGGCCAGCGCCGGGTGCATCACCTTCAGCGCGACGACGCGGTCCAGCCGGGTGTCCGTCCCGCGGTACACCGTGGCCATGCCCCCGACGGCGATGCGCCGATCAACCCGGTACCGGCCGTCGAGCAGGGCACCGATCAGGGGGTCGTCGAGCGTCATGTCCACCCGAGGAGTGTAGGACGCAGGGGTGACCCCCGGCCCGGTACGGCGCCGCCTCCGGTGCGGTTGTGCCGATGTTGAGACATGCGATCGCGCCCCGGGGGCGGCCGAGTCGGGGGCGCGCGCGGGGGGCCGCCCTAGAACGCCGGGTGTTCGCGGGTGTCGAGGTGGGCGCGGCCGGCCATCTGGGAGGAGGCCTCGGCGTGGAAGCGGCGCGGGATGCGGCCCGCGCGGTACGCCAGCCGGCCGGCCTCGGTGGCCCGCTTCATCGCGTCCGCCATCAGCACCGGGTCCTGAGCCCGCGTCACCGCCGAGGCCAGCATCACCCCCGAGCAGCCCAGCTCCATCGCCAGCGCCACGTCGGAGGCGGTGCCCGCGCCGGCGTCCAGGACGACCGGCACGCCCGCGCCCTCCACGATCAGCTGGAAGTTGTGCGGGTTGCGGATCCCCAGCCCCGAGCCGATCGGCGACCCCAGCGGCATGATCGCCGCGCAGCCGACGTCCTCCAGCTTCCGCGCCAGCACCGGGTCGTCGTTGGTGTACGGCAGCACCGTGAAACCGTCGTCGACCAGGGTCTCGGCGGCGTCCAGCAGTTCGATCGGGTCGGGCAGCAGCGTCCGCTCGTCCGCGATCACCTCCAGCTTCACCCAGTCGGTGCCGAGCGCCTCGCGGGCCAGACGGGCCGTCAGCACCGCCTCGCCGGCGGTGAAGCAGCCCGCCGTGTTGGGCAGCACCCGGATCCCGTTGCGGGTCAGCACGTCGAGCACCGACCCCTGGGTCGAGGCGTTGACCCGGCGCATCGCCACCGTGGTCAGCTCGGTGCCGGACACCTGCAGCGCCTGCTCCAGCACGTCCAGGCTGGGGGCGCCGCCGGTGCCCATGATCAGGCGCGAGGTGAACGCCGTGCCCGCGATCGTGAACAGGTCGTCGGCCATCGTCAGCCTCCCTGGACGGCGGTGAGGATCTCCACCCGGTCGCCCGCGCCGAGCACGGTGGCCGGCCAGGCGCCGCGCGGCACCACGGCCTCGTTGACCGCCGCCGCCACCCCGGTGTTCGCGGCGGACACCCGGGCCACCACCTCGGCCAGCGTGGTGCCCGGAGGCAGTTCCTGCGGCTCGCCGTTGACGGTCAGGGGGACGGGCACCGGATCGGTGTTCAGCATGCGAGGGCCTTCGCGTGGAAACGGTCGGGGGAGAAGGGGGCGGCGAGCTCCGGGACGCTCCCGGTAGCCAGGTGCTCGCCGAGCAGGTCGGCGGTCACCGGCGTCAGCAGCACGCCGTTGCGGTAGTGGCCGGTGGCGGCGACCAGCCCGGGCAGCCGGGTCGGGCCGAGCAGCGGCGCGTTGTCGGGCGAGCCGGGCCGCAGCCCGGCACCGGTCTCCACCAGCGGCAGCTCGGTCAGACCCGGTACCAACTCGTGGGCGTCCCGCAGCAGTTCGTAGACCCCGCCGGCGGTCACCGTGGTGTCGAAGCCCTGCTCCTCGCTGGTCGCGCCGATCACCAGCTCGCCGTCCGCCCGCGGCACCAGGTAGATGTGCTGCCCGCGGACCACCGCCCGCACGTTGCGCGACAGGAACGGCCGGTACGCCTCCGGAATCCGCAGCCGCAGCACCTGGCCCTTCACCGGCCGCACCGGCGGCAGCACCCCCTCCGGCAGACCGGGCAGCAGATGGCTGCGGCAGCCCGCCGCCAGCACCGTCCGTCCGGCCGCGAGCTCGGCGCCGCCGTCCGTCCGCACCCCGGCCGCCCGGCCGTCCTCGACCAGCAGCTCGACCGCGGACTCCCGGTGCAGCACCACCCCGGCCCGCTCGCAGGCCACCACCAGCGCCCGGGCGAGGCGTCGCCCGTCCACCTGGTGGTCCCCGGTGACCAGCAGGCCGCCGCGCACCCCCGGCGCCAGCATCGGCTCCAGCCGGCGGCACTCCCGGCCGGTCAGCCACTGCGAGTCCAGGCCCAGCCGGGCCTGGAAGGCGTGCAACTCGCGCAGTTCCTCGCGGTCGTCCGCGTCCAGCGCCACCGCCAGCGTCCCGGTCCGCCGGTAGCCGGTGTCCAGGCCCGTCACTTCGGTCAGCTCGGCCGCGAACGCGGCGTACCGCTCGTTCGACGCCATGCCCAGGCGCAGCAGCGGCTCCTCGCCGTACTGCAGCTCCGTCACCGGCGCCAGCATGCCCGCCGCGACCTGCGCGGCACCGCCGCCGGGCACGGGATCGACCAGGGCCACGGCCAGGCCGCGCTGCGCCGCCCGCCAGGCGACGCCGAGCCCGATGATGCCGCCGCCGACCACCAGCACGTCTGAATGGGACCGTGCCACGTCGCTGATTCTCCCTTCGCCGGCATGACCCGGATCAGGTTCGGACGGTCGCAGGCCGCTCCAGCCCGCCTCTCAGCCCGGTGCACCGGGCTCCCGTGTGGTGTGCACCCACCATAACGCCGGGTGTCGCCGACCCCGAAAGGGCGTACACAGGCTGGACACCCCGGCCGATAGGGTGGCCGCCGTGGCAGAGCTGAACGGAACGGACCGCGTCCTGATCGCCGGCACCGGCATGGCAGGCGCCCAGTGCGCCCTCGCCCTGCGCCAGGGCGGCTTCCGCGGGACGGTCGCGCTGGTCGGCGACGAGCCGCACCGCCCGTACGACCGGCCGCCGCTCTCCAAGGACGTCCTGCTCGGCAAGAGCGACTCCACCGCCTTCGACATCGACTGGGAGCAGCTCGGCGTCGAACTGCTGCTCGGCCGCCGCGCCACCGGCCTCGAACCCGGCGTCCTGCACACCGACGCCGGCCCGCTCGCCCACGACGCCCTGGTGATCGCCACCGGCGCCGAGGCCGTCACCCTGCCCGCCGCCGCCGGCACCCGCATGCTGCGCACCCTCGACGACGCCCTCGCGCTGCGCGCCGACCTCACCCCCGGCACCCGGATCGCCCTGGTCGGCGCCGGCTGGATCGGCGCCGAGACCGCCACCGTCGCCCGGCAGCTCGGCTGCCACGTCACCGTCGTCGAGGCCGGCCCCGCACCGCTGCCCGGCGCCCTGCCCGCCGAGCTCGGCGCCCTGATGGCCCGCTGGTACGCGGACGCCGGCGTCGACCTGCGCTGCGGCACCGGCGTCGCCGCCGTCGAACCCGCCGGCCTGCTGCTCGCCGACGGCAGCCGGATCGACGCCGACCACGTCGTCGTCGGCATCGGCGCCCGCCCCGCCACCCGCTGGCTGGCCGGCTCCGGCGTCGCCCTCGACGCGGCCGGCGCCGTCCTGGTCGACGAGCGGCTGCGCACCGGCGCCCCCGGCGTGTGGGCG
The DNA here is from genome assembly GCF_039528095.1 of Kitasatospora arboriphila. NCBI lineage: Bacteria > Bacillati > Actinomycetota > Actinomycetes > Kitasatosporales > Streptomycetaceae > Kitasatospora > Kitasatospora arboriphila. The sequence continues at coordinate 1,587 of NZ_BAAALD010000056.1, read as the reverse complement.
GCCGGCGACTGCACCTCCTACCCCTCGCACCGGTCCGGCACCCGGCTCACCGTCCAGCACTGGGACCACGCCCTGCAGTCCGGCGCCGCCGCGGCCGCCTCGCTGCTCGGCTCCGACACCCCCTACGACCCGGTGCCGTACTTCTGGTCCGAGCAGTTCGGCCGCATGGTCCAGTACGCCGGCCGGCACGCCGACGCCGACGAACTGCTGTGGCGCGGCAGCCCCGAGGAGCCGTCCTGGTCGGTGCTGTGGCTGCGCGGCGGCGCCGCCGTCGCCCTGCTCGCCGTGGACCGGCCCCGCGACCTCAACCAGGCGAAGCGGCTGATCGAGCGCGGCACCCCGCTGGACCGCGCCCGCGCCGCCGACCCGGCCGTCCCGCTGAAGGCCGCCGCGGCCTGAGCCGCGCTCACCCGGGGGTCGCCGCCCTCGGCGGTCGTCCGGTCACGATCCGTCATCGGTACCGGGCGGGCGGGGCGGGCTGCGTGCGCGCGGGGCCCGGCAGGTGGCAGTCTGGTGCCGTGAGTGAGATCGATCCCAAGATTGACGCCCTGGTCCCGGCCTGGATGTACCTGCCCGACATCTCCGAACTGTGGGGGGTGCAGGTCACCGAAGTCCGCAACATGGTGAAGGCCAACACCCTGCTGGCCGTCCGCCGCGGCGAGAACAGGTCGCTGCAGGTGCCCGCCGCGTTCATCACGCCGGACGGCCCGGTCAAGCACCTGATCGGCACCCTGACCGTCCTGCGCGACTCCGGCTTCAGCGACGAGGAGATCCTCGAGTGGCTCTTCACCGAGGACCCGTCGCTGCCCGGCAGCCCCATCCAGGCCCTGCACGAGAACCGTGCCACCGAGGTCAAGCGCCGCGCCCAGGCGATGGCGCTCTGATGGCCGACCCGCGCGAGCAGCTGGCCGACGCCCGGCTCTACCTGTGCACCGACGCCCGCCGGGAGCAGGGAGACCTCGCCGAGTTCCTCGACGCGGTGCTGGCCGGCGGGGTGGACATCGTCCAGCTCCGGGACAAGAACCTGGAGGCCCGCCAGGAGCTGGAGTACCTGGAGGTCTTCGCCGACGCGGCCCGCCGCCACGGCAAGCTCTTCGCGGTCAACGACCGGGCGGACGTGGCGCACGCCGCCGGACCGCAGGTGCTGCACCTCGGGCAGGACGACCTGCCGGTGCCGGCGGCCCGCGCGATCCTCGGCGAGGACGTCCTGATCGGGCGGTCCTGCCACGCCGAGGCCGAGGTCGACGCGGCGGTCGCCGAGGCCGGCGTCGACTACTTCTGCACCGGCCCCGTCTGGCCCACCCCCACCAAGCCCGGCCGCCCGGCCCCCGGCCTCGGCCTGGTCTCCTACGCGGCGAAGGCCGTGACGGACCGTCCGTGGTTCGCCATCGGCGGCATCGACGGGACCAACCTCGACGAGGTGCTCGCCGCGGGGGCGCGACGGATCGTCGTCGTCCGCGCCATCACCGCCGCCGAGGACCCGGGCGCCGCCGCGGCCTCCCTGGCCCGCCGCATCCGCGAACGCTAGGGGAGACCCACAGGGGCGCGTGGGGGCACCTCCCTAGCCTTCGGCCGGGAGGTGCCCCC